>DAONFX010000081.1:0-7915 GCA_035403825.1 Anaerolineaceae bacterium | reverse complement strand
AAAACGATTCTTCCACAGGAATCAAGCCCGGGTTTTGGGTATAATCAACCGAGGGACGAACAAAACCAGAGAAGAAGAGGACGCGTATGAAACTCGCCATTGGTTGTGACCACTCCGGGTTGGAATTGAAAAGCACCCTGATGAATTACCTGGACAGCCGCCTGATCCCCTACGAAGATTTTGGCACATTCTCAACGGAAAGCTGCGATTACCCGCGCATCGCCGAGAAAGTATGTAAAGCTGTGTTATCCGGTCAATATGACCGCGGCATCCTCATCTGCGGTACCGGCATCGGGATGTCCATCGCGGCGAATAAATTCGCGGGCATCCGCGCGGCTGCTTGCAGCGAGCCGTATTCCGCCATTCTTGCCAAAAGGCACAACAATGCCAACGTGCTCTGCCTCGGAGCAAGGGTGGTTGCCAGCGGCCTTGCCACGCTGATTGCTGAAGGGTGGCTGAACGCGAGCTACGAAGGCGAACGCCACCAGCGCCGTCTGGATATGATTACCCGCCTCGAACAGCGCAATGCCGTCCCGCCCTACACCTCCTCTGCATCTGCTGGAGCCGCCGCGGATCTTGAGCCGCACAGTCAGAAACCCGCATCGGATCAAGAAGATATCGGGATGGAACAGGGTGCGCAGCCGCTTTAATCCAGATTTCCATAGAGCTTTTACAGCGCAAAGACAAAGGTTTGCGATATACTTTTCCTGTTACCCCACAAGTTCAACAAAAATGGAGACACTATGAGATACCGTATATTTGGAGACAAACTTCCCGCTGTAACCATTGAATTCGAATCCGGCGAGAGCATCTTCACACAGGCCGGGGGCATGACCTGGATGACTGATAACTTCACCATGGAGACCAACATGAAAGGCGGCATGATGAAGGGATTGGGCAGAATGCTGACCGGTGAGTCGCTCTTCATGGCCACCTACACCGCCCGCGCGCCTAAAGCCGAACTGACGCTGGCATCTTCCTTCCCCGGCAACATTTTGCCTCTGGAACTGGACGGTTCCAAGACCTGGATCGCGCAAAAATCCGCCTTCCTGTGCGCCACACCCGGCGTGGAGCTCTCAATGTTTGTGAGTAAGTTCAAAGCCGGCCTGTTTGGCGGTGAGGGCTTCCTCCTGCAGAAGCTTACCGGCCGTGGGATCGCGTTCCTTGAAATTGACGGCAGCATGGTGGAAAAAGACCTGCAGCCAGGCGAACGAATTAAGGTGGATACAGGCAACGTGGCAGCTTTCGAAAGCACCGTAAAGTACGATGTTGAGACCGTCAAAGGTTTCACCAATATCCTCTTTGGCGGCGAAGGCTTGTTCCTGACCGTGCTGGAAGGTCCTGGTAAAATCTACCTGCAAACTGTGAATGTATCCGGTTTTGCCGCGCGTCTGCGACCTTTCTTACCAAACAAGACTTCCTAAACCCCCGATGACTGAAAACAGGCTGTTTGTCATACGACAGCCTGTTTTTTTGTTTTTATTTCCCGGGAATTTAGTGAGCGCAAAGATAAGAGACTGCCGGTTTGTGGATTACGCGGACGCGGAGACTAACGGCTTGACCATATAAAGTTCCCTTGGTTCGAAACCGCGCGCGGCGTAATAACGGCGCGTACCGACCGCGGAAATCACAGCCAGGTTGGCATAGCCGCCTTCCCGGGAGATGCGTTCCGCTTCCAGCAGCAGGCGGCTGCCCAAACCAACATGCTGCGCGGCCCCCGGCAGCCCGGCGCCCACTTCAATGGATTGCCCGTACACGTGCACTTCACGGATTATTGCCGCGCCTTCCAGGTCTGCCAGGCGCAGCGCGTTGGTTTCCAGCGGCAGCGAAAGCCGCAAGAAACCGGCCAGTTTATCCTCGCGGGTATCGAAGGACAGGAAGTGCTCCTCGGTGCTCGCGGTTCCGTAAACCAGGTCATTCAGGCGCAGCGCTCCCACATCCACCTGGCCGCGGCGCACTTCCCGGCAGCGGATGCACGCGCAGGGCGTTCCCCGGCGCTCAAGCTCCCGGGCCACGTCCTGCCGCAGGCTGGTGTTGCGGTTGCCCTCCACGACGTTCGGCGAAGGAATATCCCGGATGACCCGGTTGATACGGCAGTAGCGCGGCACTCCGGGTTTGATATCCGCCAGCAGGCTGATAAGTTCTGCTTCTGTGTAGGGCTGATAGTCCCCCCGCTCCCAATAGCGGTAAAGCTCGGCGCTGCGCAGAAGTTGGCAGGGGTAAATCTTCAATTCATCGGGCTGGATGCTGCCCGTTTCCCACAAGCGCGCGAAGTCCGCCCGGTCGCTCTCGAGCGTTGCGCCGAGCAGATTTGGCATCCAATGCGCCACCAGCTTATACCCGGCGGCACGGATCAGGCGCACCGCTTCAATTGCCTGTGCCGCGCTGTGCCCGCGCCGATTGAGCGCCAGCACGTTTTCATCCATGCTCTGGATGCCGATTTGCAGTTTGGTCGCGCCCAGCCGACGGTTGAAAATCAACTCCTCACGCGTAATCAGGTCGGGCCGCGTCTCGAGCACCAATCCGACGCAGCGGTGCGCGCCCGTCTCATTGCGCTGCTGAGCGTCCACCAGCTTCGCTTCGGGCTGGTCATCTTGCGGGTTTTCTTCATTGAGCGCTTCGAAACAGCGGCGTGTGAACCATTCGCGGTATTCCCGCGGGTAGGCGCTCCAACTGCCGCCCAGAATAAGCAGCTCAATCTTATCGGTGGGGTGCCCGACTTCGCGCAGCGCTTTCAGGCGGGAGGAAACCTGACGGTAGGGGTCGAATTCGTTTTCCACCCCTCTGCGCGCGCCCGGCTCATCCGGCAAATAGGACTGCGGCATATCCGTTTCGGATGGGCAGAAGATGCACTCCCCCGGGCAAGGGAAAGGTTTGGTGAGCACGGTGATGGTGGTGACGCCGGAGAGCGTGCGCACGGGCTTCATCCTGATGCGCGCGAGCAGCTCCGCGTCCTCCTGCCATGCCCCCGAGCGGACCAGTTCGCGGTAGGCAGCTACCAGGGTATGCTTTGCCAGAAAACCCTGCCCGTCTGGCAGCGGATGTCGGCGCAGCGCCTTCTGCAGCTCAGCGCCCGCGCGGATATCCTCCAGCGCGGCTTTCGCCAGCTCCAACTCCTCGCTTGTGTAGGTTCGCTTTTTGTGCCAATCCTGCGCGTTATCCATGTGCTTATTTTACCTGTTCCCAGGCGCGGTATTTTACCTGCCGAACCTGTTATACTCTCTTTATGCGCCCCCAAACCCGCCAGAAACTGCTGGAAATTAATCGTCTGTTCTATGAACGCAGCGCCGCCACCTTCTCCGCGACGCGCAGAAAAGTCCAGCCGGGGGTTGCCCGCTTGCTAAAAACCCTCCCAAGCCGGGCGGACATCCTGGACCTGGGCTGCGGCAACGGTAACTTTGCCATTGCACTCGCGAAAAGCGCTTGGTCGGGCGTTTATCTGGGCATCGACGCCTCCGAAGCGCTTATCGCGGACGCGCGCGCGGAGCTCGAACGAGCCCGGCCAGGAGGTAGTTTTTCATTCCTGACTGGCGACCTGAGCAGCGAAAATTGGCCCTCCAGGATACCGCTGCAAAATTTCCCTATTATCACCTGTTTCGCGGCGCTGCACCATTTCCCCGACAAAAATTACCGCGCGGCCT
This sequence comes from Anaerolineaceae bacterium, assembly GCA_035403825.1. Taxonomy (GTDB): domain Bacteria; phylum Chloroflexota; class Anaerolineae; order Anaerolineales; family Anaerolineaceae; genus Mesolinea. Next base: position 4,274 of record DAONFX010000081.1, on the reverse strand, counting down.
TATTCCAGCGCACGACAGGCTTGCTTGCGCCGGAAGGGCAGCTGCTGCTCTCGGTCTGGCAGCTTTTCAACGATCCGCGCATGAGTGCGCACGTCCTGCCCTGGAACGCTGTGGAAATCGACGAGGGAGACCTGGAAACCGGGGATTATCTGATAGACTGGCGCGCAGGCGGGCATATCGACCAGCGCTATGTGCACGTGTTTACCCCGGAGGAGCTGCGCGCGCTCGGCTTTGCCGCCGGGCTGGAACTGCAAGACGAGTTCTCTTCGGATGGGAAGAGCGGGAAGCTGGCGCTTTATCAGATCTGGCGCAAGCCGGCCTGATGGTCCTTAGCCCAGCGCGATATCCAGCAGCATCATCGTGGCAAATCCCAGCATCACGCCGATCGTAGGCACATCGGAGTGGTCAACGGCGCTGTTTTTCGCTTCCGGAATGAGCTCTTCCGCCACTACATAAATCATTGCCCCGGCCGCGAAGGCCAGCGCGTACGGCAGCATATCGCGCATGGTGAGGACCGCAAAGGCCCCGATGACCGCAGCAATCGGTTCCACCAGGCCGGAAAGCTGACCCCAGAAGAAAGCTTTGCCGCGGCTGAGATTTTCCCGGCGCAGCGGCATGGAAACCGCCATCCCTTCCGGGAAATTCTGGATGCCGATGCCCAACGCCAGCGCGATAGCGGAACTGAGCGTTGCCCCGCTCAGACCGGCATGCACCGCCCCGAAGGCCACGCCCACCGCCAAGCCTTCCGGGATGTTGTGCAGGGTAATCGCGAACACGAGCAAGACGCTGCGCTGCCAGGAGGTTTTGATGCCTTCCGGGTCCTTCTCACCCGGGTGAAGATGCGGCAGCAGTTTATCCACGCCGTACAAAAAGCCCCCACCCAGGAGGAAACCGATTACAGCCGGCACCCACACCGGCGTATTCAGCCGTCCCGAAAGCTCGATTGCGGGCGCCAGCAGTGAAAAGTAACTGGCAGCAATCATCACGCCGGCCGCGAAACCCATCATGCCGTTCATCAGTTTGACATTGATTTCTTTGCCGAAAAAAACGCCTGCCGCGCCAGCGGTGGTCATCGCGTAGGTAAAAGCAGTCGCCAGCAGCACTTGTAAAATCTGAGAGAGGGAAGAGAAGAATTCGAGCATACGCCACCTGAAAATGATAAGATTGAACTGGAGCAATTGTACCTCATGAACATCCCTCCCAAAGCGCCTGATTTTCCTGCCGCGGCAGATGAGGCTCTGCGAAAGCTGCTGCAAACCTGCCTGGATGCCCGCCGTCCTTTGATTACCGAGGGCAGCAAAAGCGCGCTGCGGTTGTTTCAGGGGTTTTATGAGGGGCTGCCCGGCCTTGTGGTGGATTTGTACGCCGGGACGCTGGTCATTACCAATCACTCCCGCGATTCTGAAAGCCTGGAAAGCGCAGTTCGGACAGCGCTCGCGTTTTACAGGCAGCAGATACCGTGGATTCACTGCGGGCTGGTGAAGCGCCGCGCAGTCAGGGATACAGCTCTGCAGCGCGGAGAGGTTGCATTCGGGGGGGAGCCCGCCGCGGAAATCGAAGAGGACGGCGTGCGCTACGCGCTGAACCTGCGCCTGAACCAGGACAGCAGCTTTTACCTCGATACGCGCCTCCTGCGGACTTTTCTGCGCGAAAACTCAGGCGGGAAGTCCGTGTTGAACTGCTTTGCCTACACTGGCGCGTTGGGGATTGCCGCCCTGGCAGGCGGCGCGCGTTCGGTTTTGCAGACGGACATGAACGCGGACGCGCTGCGGCTGGCAAGGCGTTCCTTTGAATTGAATCGATTTGCGGGCAGTATGAACCTGCTGCCGCTGGATTTTTTCAAGGCGGTCAGCAGGCTGAAAACCAGCAAAGCGCTGTTTGACTGCGTTATTCTCGACCCGCCGTTATTTTCCAGCACGGAAGCCGGCACGGTCAGCCTGACGGAGAATTGGCTGACGCTGGTGAACAAGGTGCGCCCGTTGGTCGCGGACGGCGGGCGGCTGATCGCGATCAACAACGCGCTCTACCTGCCCGGCGCGGAGTTGGCTGCCAGTCTGGAGGAGATAACCCAGTCCGGGTATGTGGAATTGGAAGCGCGCATCCCGGTTCCCCCGGACGTGAGCGGGTATCCAGAAACAATCCGGAACGCGCCGCCCGCCCCGCCCGCGCCGTTCAACCACCCGACCAAGATCAACGTGCTGCGCGTGCGGCGCAAGGACGGCGCGAAGGCGAACGCCTGAACCCCGGCAATCTTGGGCATTACGTGAGGCGGCCAGCGGCGTGGAATAAACGGCGGCGCGAGAAATGAGCTAACTTTTTTCTGGTCTGGACAGCCAGAATTGGATTTGACAAGTATTTTTCCTTATGCTAAAATCTGTGCCACTTCAGCCAACGAGCTGAGAGAATGACGAGCGCGGGTGTAGTTCAATTGGTAGAACGTCTCCTTGCCAAGGAGAAGGTCGTGGGTTCGAGCCCCATCGCCCGCTTGAAGATAAGGAACTGATATAATGGATATATCAGTTTTTTATTAAGGCGACGTGGCCAAGTGGCAAGGCAAGAGTCTGCAAAACTCTCATCATGGGTTCAAATCCCATCGTCGCCTCTTTTTTATGCCCAACCCCAGCGTATTCAGCCGATTTTCCACTATTATCGCCATATCTGGGGGGTGCTTTTCACCCCTTTTCGCCCCACTTATCCCCGCATTGCAGCATGATGGCAAGGTTCCACGATGAAAAACTCCCAATTCCACCCGCTTGACGCGCTGGTAGAGGCCTTCCTTTTCGACCGCAAGGTGCAGAATTTCACGCCCGGTACGGTCGTCTGCTACCGCGGCAAGTTGAAACGTTTGCGCCAATACTGCCAGCAGGTCGGCAGTGAACTGGTGGAAAAAATCACGCCGGCCACCCTGCGCGTTTTTCGGGTATTCTGCCAAACTACCGGCTTTTCTGGACATGCTCATATCGTTGACATTTCTCGACCACAATCGAAGTTTTGTCCAAAACTTGACATTTGTCGATTGTATTCGATGAAAGTTATGGCTTAATCGCTTGCCAAAATTGGGTATGGATTACGGTACAGCAGACTAATCCAACAAGCCCAGCTGCCCGCCTTCATCGCCCTTCTTCGCTTCCGCTTTTTTGAATGGATTGACCGTATCCGCGGGCAGTCGCAGTTCCTTGCCCTCGAACCATTCCCGAATGGATAACAGCTGTATCCGCGGAAACGTTGTTGCCTCGGTGTATTGATACTCGCCCGAGAGCGCCGCTTCGCGCCGCATTTCCGCCGTCGCGTCTTTGAGCGTGATCAGGATTCCCAGCGGCGCGTCTTCCCGCTCCAGGTCGCCCTTCAGCTTGGCTACGTCTCCCCGGTTCGTACTGCCGCCTTTTACCTGCACGATAATTTTCCGCAACTTTGGATTGAGATAATCCACCTTCTCACGGAACAGGATAATCCCGTCAACGCCCCGGTCCGCGCCTTTTTTTGAAGTGCCGCTGGGTGGATTTGCCCCCACGAGCGTAATCGCCCAGTCCTGGAAAGCGAACTTATCCTTCTCAGCCAGCGCCGCGGCGGACGCGTAATCCATCGGAATGCCGTCAATGGTGATCTTGATGCCAGGAAAGTGGCTCTTCATCCGCTCGCGGATGACGTTCACCGCCTGCATGCTGATGTCAATCCCAACCCAGTTGCGGTGCAGCTGTTCAGCCACGGCGATGGTAGTGCCGCAGCCGCAGAAAGGATCTAATATCCAGTCGCCTTTGTTGCTTGATGCTCTGACTATTCGCTCTAACAATGCTTCAGGTTTTTGAGTAGGATAGCCTAATAATTCACTTGAGTTTGCCTGTAATGGCTGTAAATCAGCCCAAACGTCCTGAAGTACAACACCTTCTTGTTCATCGAGATAACGCTTGTATCTTGGGACGGTACCTGGTTTTGTTTGGATAATTTTTCCCTCGGAGTAAAGTTTCTTCATATTCTCTTCTGTGTACCGCCAATTTCTGGTCACTCCCAAAAAACTGTATAAAGGTCCTCTCCCGCCTGGTGCCGTTGTTGAAGTCAATTGATACTTTCTTCCATCTTCATCAGCGTATTTGTAGAAATTTTCGATGTAGTTTGCCGTGTGGGGCTGAAATATCCGATTCCATGTATATTTTTTTGATTTAACATAATAAAAAATTATGTCATGTTGTGCCCCAAATTTTCGAGCATCATTATGTGGCACTGATCTTTTCCAAACAATTTCATTTCTAAAATTTTCATAACCAAATATATCATCT
>DAONFX010000080.1:4790-7940 GCA_035403825.1 Anaerolineaceae bacterium | reverse complement strand
CAATACATACATGTTGCATTTCTCTTTATTTCAACCGTTTGTGATAAAATCACCCTCGAAACACCATAACAGGAGTACTAAGCCATCCGCCAGAAAGCCGGAAGTGACGCTGTGATCCCGGCACGCGCCCGCGGAGCGCCAGGCCCAACTCGCCTTTCACCTCCCTGTGAGGGGTGGCCGCGGTGAACTGAGTAGCTGCAGACGGTCTTGCCCGTTATCGCAAACCCAAGCTGCCCGGATACCCCGGGAAGCAGGGTGGTACCGCGAAGGAAACTTCGTCCCTGCACGCAGGGATTTTTTATTTAAAGGAGCTAAAGCATGATTGACCCAACCAGCATTCCGCCTTACAAACCTGAGGAGATCGAGCCCAAATGGCAGGCCCGCTGGGCAGCGGATAAACTTTACGAAACCGCCGACCACCCGGAAAAGCAGAAGTTCTACGCCCTGACTATGCTCCCTTACCCTTCAGGGGACCTGCACATCGGCCACTGGTATGCCATGACGCCCTCCGACGCGCGCGCACGCTTCAAACGGATGCAGGGCTACAACGTTTTCTTCCCCATCGGCTTCGACGCCTTTGGCTTGCCCGCTGAAAACGCCGCTATCAAGCGCCGCATCCATCCGAAAACCTGGACCTACGCCAACATCGCGCGCATGCGCACACAGCTGCGTTCCATGGGGAATATGTTCGACTGGAAAAGCGAAATCATCAGCTCCGACCCCAAATATTACCGCTGGACGCAGTGGTTCTTCCTGCAGTTTTTCAAGCACAATCTGGCCTACCAAAAAGAAGCGCCGGTGGACTTCTGCCCCAACTGCAACACCACCCTCGCGCGCGAGCAGGTGCAGGGCGAAGACCGTCACTGCGAACGCTGCGGCACGCCCGTCATCCGCAAAGACCTGCGCCAATGGCTCTTCCGCATCACCAATTACGCCGAGGAGCTGCTGGACTTCTCCGACATCGATTGGCCGGATACCATCAAAACTCTCCAGACCAAGTGGATTGGCAAATCCAAAGGCGCCTCCGTGACCTTTACCTCCGAACAAGGCGACCCGATTGAGGTCTTCACCACCCGACCCGACACTTTGTGGGGCGTGACCTTTATGGTGCTGGCGCCGGAACACCCCCTGGTAGAGAAACTCACCACTGCCGAACAGGCAGAAATTGTGCGCGCTTATCAGGAACAAGCCAAACGCCAATCCGATATTCAGCGCGAGGCCGTCGACCGCACCAAAACCGGCGTCTTCACCGGCGCGTACGCCGTCAATCCCGTCAGCGGGGAACGCGTGCAGGTTTGGACCGCCGATTACGTGCTGATGGGCTACGGCAGCGGCGCCATCATGGCCGTGCCCGCCCACGACCAGCGCGACTTTGAATTCGCGCGCCAATACGGCCTGCCCATCCGCGTGGTCATCCAGCCCGAAGGCAGCCCCGAGCAGGACCCGGCCGAAATGACTGCCGCGCTGGAAGCGCACGGCGCCATGGTCCATTCCGGCCCGCTCAGCGGCACCCCGGAGGAAAAAACGATGGAAGCGGCCATTGCCTATATCGAGAGACTGGGCGTTGGCAAGGGCGCGGTCACCTACCGCCTGCACGACTGGCTGATTTCCCGCCAGCGCTATTGGGGCGCGCCCATCCCGATTATCTACTGCCCGCACTGCGGAACCCTGCCCGTCCCGGAAGAGCAGCTGCCCGTGCTCCTGCCGGATGACGTGGAATGGCTGCCCACCGGCGAGAGCCCCCTGAAGCTGCACCCCACCTGGCGCTTCACCACCTGCCCGGTCTGCGGCGGCCCGGCTGAGCGCGAAACCGACACCATGGACACCTTCATGTGCTCCAGCTGGTATTTCATGCGCTACCTCAGCCCGGATTACGACACCTATCCCTTTGACCCGGCGCTCTACCGCAAGTGGATGCCAGTGGATACCTACACCGGCGGCAGCGAACACGCCACCATGCACCTGATGTATGTGCGCTTCTTCCATAAAGCCTGCCGCGATTGCGGCATCACCAGCGGTCCCGAGCCGATGCTGCAGCTGCGCAACCAGGGCATGGTGCTGGGCGAAGACGGCGAAAAGATGTCCAAATCCCGCGGCAACGTCATCGCTCCGGACGACCTGGTCTCGCGCTACGGCGCAGATACTGTGCGCTCGTACCTGACCTTCTTCGCGCGCTGGGAAGTTGGCGGACCTTGGAACAGCAGCGGTATCGAAGGCAATTCGCGCTGGCTGCGGCGCGTGTGGGCGATGCTGCTGGAGCCCGCACAGACGGATGCCAGCCCGGAAACGCTGCGCGCGCTGCGGCGCAAGACCCACCAGGTGCTGCGCGCTATCACGTATGACTACGAGAACTTCGAATTCAACACGATTGTCTCCAGCTTGATGGAGCTGCTGAACGAAATGGGGCGCGCCAAAAACGCCGGCGCCTGGGGCAGCCCGGAATGGAACGAGTGCGCGGATATCTACCTGCGCATGCTGGCGCCGCTCTGCCCGCACATCGCCGAGGAGCTATGGGAGCGCCTGGGCAAGCCCTACTCCATCCACACGCAAAGCTGGCCTGTGGTGGACGAAGCTGCCGCGCGCGACGAGGAAATCACGCTGGTCGTGCAGGTGAACGGCAAGCTGCGAGACCGCATCCTGGTTCCACCAGGCATTACTGACGCGGAGGCGCAGGAGAAAGCGCTGGCAAGCGAAGCTGTGCGCGCCGCGCTGGAAGGCAAGCCGGTGCGCAAGGTGATTATCGTGCCCGGCCGGCTGGTGAACATCGTCGCCTGAGTTTTCTGGACGAGCGATTTCGCGGCGTTTCATCCTGCTGCTAATACCGCCTTCAGGCGGATAAAGCAAGATGGGGCGCCGTGGTTTTTTGTGTTCGGTCGGCAAAGGCTCGTGTAATATTCTCCAGGGGGAGGGCGCCCGCAGGGCGTGATCTTCCCGTCGCTGCGAGCCCCCGCTGCCGGACTGACATGAAGACAGACCCAAAAAGTAGGAGGCGCGGCAGTCTGCCTGAGAGCCAGAATTTCAACGGGCAGATCGCCGCGCCGCTTCGCTTCTCGCGTCGATGAACTGTTTCTTGTACCCGCATCAGCCTCTCGGCCCTCGCCAGCTTTGCCTCCGGCACCCAAGCAGCCCCCGGTTCTTTCGAGCTTCCCT
>DAONFX010000080.1:0-4690 GCA_035403825.1 Anaerolineaceae bacterium | reverse complement strand
TGCCTGAGAGCCAGAATTTCAACGGGCAGATCGCCGCGCCGCTTCGCTTCTCGCGATGACGAACTGCTTCTTGTATCTTCATCAGTCTCACCGCGCTCGCCAGCTTTGCCTCTGGCACGCCAGCAGCCCCCGGGGGAAGCTCAAAAGACCCCTACGCCACCTCAGTAGAGTAATAATCCTAAAACCCTTTTTGTACTCTTTATCACACACGCTTCACGCGCGCCGGGTATAATAATGCTGGTTCTTCGACTCAGTACGCCTAAATCAATGACATGGGTAGCTGAGCGGAAGTCCGGGGAAAATCCCAAGCGCCCCGGGCTCAAGGGTGTTGCTGGAAACGGCAGCGCCTCCCATTTGGAAAGGAGAATGATATGAAGAAGTTGTGCGTTGTTTTAATCATGGGGGTATTGATTCTCAGCTTGACAGCCTGCGCTACCAAAATTGAGAATCCTGTCATCCGGCTCTCGACGACCACCTCGGTCAACGACTCCGGCCTGATGGCTTATCTGCAGCCGGTTTTTGAGAAGGATACGGGCTACACGCTCGAAATCACTTCAGCCGGTACAGGCGCCGCCATCGAAAAGGGGCGCACCGGCGATGCCGATGTACTCCTTGTGCACGCCAAAGCTTCCGAGGAAGAATTTATCAATGAGGGTTTCGGCGAAGTCCGCGTGCCCTTCATGTATAACTTCTTCGTTATCGTCGGTCCGGAAGGCGACCCGGCCGGCGTCAAAGGCTCCACTACCGCTGCAGAAGCGTTCAAGAAAATCGCTGATGCCGGCGCCACCTTCGTCTCCCGCGGCGACGACAGCGGCACCCATAAAGCCGAGCTGAAAATCTGGAAGTCCCTCGAGCTTGACCCCACCGGTCAGCCCTGGTACGTCAGCGTGGGCGACAGCATGGGCAAGACCCTGACGGTCGGCAACGAGATGCAGGGCTACGTCTTTACCGACAAAGCCACGTATCTGGCGCACGATAACACCCTCAGTCTGCTGCTGGAAGAAACCGACGACATGAAGAATACCTATTCCCTGATTGCCATCTCCCCCCAGCGCTTCGCGGATACCAATTACGCCGGCGCCCAGGCTTTCATTGAATGGATGACCTCTGAAAAAGCCGCCGATTTGATCGCGAAGTACGGTATCGAAGAATACGGCGAGCAGCTGTTCTTCATCCTGGCCACAAAATAAGCCGCTATTAAGCGTTCTGAGGCGCGGCTCTCCCCCGTGCCGCGCCTCGGCACCCCCCGCCTGCCAGCCTTTTCTGCTATGCAAAGGCCGCAGGCGCCCGCAAACAAATGGATGTCATCAGAGAGATTTTCGGACTGCTATTCGGTCAGGACCCGGAGCTGCGCCAGATTATCGGCGTCACCCTGCGAATGTCCACGCTCAGCACGCTTATCTCGGCGCTGTTGGGTATTCCGCTCGGGGTCATCATTGGCAGTACGGATTTCAAAGCCAAACGCTTCATCAACCGCGTTTTGCACACGCTGATGGGCCTTCCGCCGGTCGTGGCCGGGCTGATTGTCTTCCTGTTTCTCTCCCGCAGCGGCCCCCTGGGTACGCTCAAACTGCTCTTCACCGTCACGGCCATGGTCATCGCCCAGATTGTGCTCATCACGCCCATCATGACCGGCTTGACCGCGAATATTGTCTCGGTCAAAGCCCCCTTGATACACGAGACCGCCGCCGGCATCGGGCTGCGGCCGTTTCAGCGCATGCTCTACATCATCTATGAATGTCGGGTGCAGTTCATCTCCACCGTGCTCACCGGTTTTGGCCGCGCTATCGCAGAAGTGGGCGCGGTGCAAATGGTGGGCGGCAATGTGCAGTTCAAAACACGCGTGATGACCACCGCAATTATGATGCAAACCAATATGGGGCACTTTGAGTTCGCTATCGCGCTGGGGGTTGTGCTGCTGGGAATTGCGTTTCTGATTAACTCTTTGGTCAGCCGCATCCAGGAAAGCGCGGGGTTGGCATGATCGGCGTGCGGAACGTTTTGGTGCAGGCTGGCGGGCGCGTCATTCTGGATATACCCCTGCTCGATTTTGAGGAGGGCAAGCGCTACGGTCTGATTGGCGAGAACGGCAGCGGCAAGACCACGCTCCTGCGCGTGCTGGCCGGCACGCTCCAACCCACGCATGGGGAAGTGAGCCGCCAAAACCCGGACGGGCTGGGCTACATGCCGCAGTCCCCCTACGCGTTCAGCTTTTCTGTGCTGCGCAACGTGGAAATGGCGCTGGAAAACGCCCCGGACCGGCGCGAAAAAGCTGCTTGCGCGCTTGAGGCGGTGGGAATGCAAAACTTCCTCACGGCGCGCGGGAATAAGCTCTCCGGCGGGGAAGCCCAGCGCATGGCGGTAGCGCGCATGATTGCCAAGCCGCGCCAACTGCTCCTGCTGGACGAACCGACCTCCTCCACGGATATCCGCGGCACGGATTCCATTGAAAACACCCTGCTGGATTACACGCGCAGCACGCGCTGCACCCTGATTTTTTCCACTCATTCGCCCGCGCAGGCACTGCGCCTGGCGGAGGAAGTCATTTTCCTGGATCAGGGCAGGATACTGGAAAAAGGTTCAGCCCGCGAAGTGCTTGAAACCCCCCAAACGGAAAGCGCGCGCCTGTTCCTGCAGCACTGGCGCATCTAAGCTCATCCCCGCGTACAATCCTAATTTTCCCTCTCTCCCGCCGCCCGTTTATAATGGAACAGCGCGGCTACCTGCCGCGCAACAAGAAAAAATGGGAAAATCGTATGAAAAAAGTTTTGGTCGCTCTCAGCGGCGGCGTGGATAGTTCGGTCGCGGCAGCTCTGCTCGTCGAGCAGGGTTATGAAGTCGTTGGCGCGACCATGCGCCTGTGGAGCGCCTCGGGCGCTGAGCAGGAAAACCGCTGCTGCACACCAGATTCACGCAGTCTGGCAGCCAGGTTGGCGGATAAACTCTCCATCCCCTTTACCATTTTGGATGAAACGGAAACTTTCCGCAAAATCGTGGTGCAGCAGTTCCTGGACGGCTATGCGCGGGGTGAAACCCCCAACCCCTGCGTCACCTGCAACCGCTTCCTCAAGTGGGGCGCGCTGTGGGACTACGCCAAATCCATCAGCGCGGATTACCTCGCCACCGGGCACTACGCCCGCGTGCTTGCCGGTCCGGAGGGGCTGTTTGAACTCTATAAAGGCAAGGACCCAGGCAAAGATCAGACCTATTTCCTCAGCATGCTCACCCAGGAACAACTTGCCCACACGCTCTTTCCGCTTGGGGAGCTGCTGAAGACGGATGTGCGCGGCATCGCCCACGCGCGCGGGCTGCCCGCGGCAGACCAGCCCGAAAGCCAGGACCTGTGCTTTTTGGGCGAGCGGGATTATCGCGATTTCCTGGCGGAGTACGCGCCGGAAACTGTCCAGCCCGGTCCCATCACCGACCGCAGCGGTAAACTGCTGGGGCAGCACCAGGGCTTGGCGTTCTATACTATCGGTCAGCGGAAAGGCCTGCCCGCCGCGGCGCAAGCGCTGTACGTATGGCAAAAAGATATCCCGAACAATCGTCTGGTCGTTTGCCCGGCGGAAGAATTGGGCGCCAGCACTCTGCGCGTTGAACAGCTGAATTGGATATCCGGCGCCGCCCCGACAGATGAATTCCAGGCGGAAGTAAAAATCCGCTTCCGCGCTATTCCCGCCAATGGGCTTGTCATCCCGCAGCCGAACGGCAGCGCGTTGGTACGCTTTCAGAAGCCCATAAGGGATATCACCCCTGGGCAGCTGGCTGTTTTTTACCTGGGGGAACAGGTATTGGGCGGCGGTTGGATTGCTTAACCAAGTCAGAACTGCTCCAGCATCTTCTTTAGTGCTCGGTCGCTGAAAACATCGCGGATCTTTTCCACGAATTTGCGGCGCCCTTCGGAGCCAGAGTCAATCCTATTGCGCAGGATGATAACGGTGAGGTCCAGGTCACGCGCCTGGCGCACGGTGGAAAGCACGCAGCCTTCCGCCAGGAAGCCGGTCACGATGACAGGATTCACCTCTTGGGCACGCGAGATGGCTTCCAGGGCGGTCTTGCGGAAGGCGTTGCAGCAGGTTTTGGGGATGTGCGCGTCCTCAGGCGTGATGTTCAGCGTTTGTGGCAGTTCGAAGCCCTCCTAGCCCGGCACCAGCCTGCCCTGCTCGTCACGATGCTGAATCGCAATAATGAGCAGATTCTTCTCGCGCAAGGATTTGATCGCTTCGTTAATGTACTTCACTGCTGAGGTAAGCGAAGGAATTTGCAGGAGGTCGGCTGGAGTGGCAGGTCGTAGGTCGGGTGGAGCGGCAGCGCAACCCAACAGAACGTGGCCGTAGGTTGGGTGGAGCGCCAGCGCAACCCGACAGAACGTGGTCGTAGGTTGGGTGGAGCGGCAGCGCAACCCGACAGAACGTGGTCAACCCGACAAGCTTTGGCCGGCGGGTCCGTGCATCGGTCTTAGGGTTTCGCTTTCGAGCCTCTGCACCCGACCTACAGCATTCGTCATCGCGAGGAACGAAGCGATCTCCCCATTGACTTATAGGCGGATTGCCGCGCCATTTTGCCAGCTTTGGCCGGCGGGTCGGTGCATCGGTCTTAGGGTTTCGCTCCCGCGCCACTGCAGTCGACGTGTACCATTCGTCATCGCGAGGAACGAAGCGATCTCCCCGTCAGCCTCTTGGGAGATTGC
>DAONFX010000079.1:0-7949 GCA_035403825.1 Anaerolineaceae bacterium | reverse complement strand
CGCCTCAATCGCTTCCACACGGTTCTTGCCCAGAATGCGCTTGATGGTGTGGTTGAGCTGCAAGGGGATGTTATAGTCCTGCAGGCACTGCACCAGGTTTCGGCTGAGGCCGGAGAGGTACGACTGGATTTCCAGCACGCGTTCCACATGCGCGCCTTCAAAGGTCAGGCGGCGTGCCATAATCATGCCGATATCGCCCGAGCCGAGGATGACAACCTCTTTGCCGGGCATATAGCCTTCCACGTTCACCCAACGCTGCGCGGTGCCGGCGGTAAAGATGCCGTTCGGGCGGTATCCCGGGATGCGGATCTGGGCGCGGGTGCGTTCGCGGCAGCCCATCGCCAAAACAATCGCGCGGGCTTCAATTTCCACATACCCGTGTTCTTTGCTGGAAAGGAACAGGTGGCGTTGGGGCGTGATATCCATCACCATCGTGTTCAGCAGCACTTCCACGTGCAGGCTCAGCATTTCCTCAATGAAATGTTGGGCGTAGCCAGGACCGGGCAGGTCCTCTTTCAACAGCTCCAGACCAAAACCATTATGGATGCACTGCAGCAGAATGCCGCCCAGTTCGGTATCGCGTTCGATGATTAACACATCATCCGCGCCGGCTTTCTTGGCTTCAATCGCCGCCGCAACGCCGCCCGGGCCGCTGCCAACCACAACAACATCGTAGATTTGTTTCGCTAACATCTCAGCCCTCCACCTGTTTTGTCTGTCGGAATAAATATTCGGAACCGGTGCCGCGCTTGGTCACTTCCAGGGGAGAGATGCCGAGTTCGCGGGAAAGGATGGTCACCACGCGGGTCATGTCAAAACCGCCCTGGCAGCGGCCGGTGCCCAGCCAGGTGCGCCGCTTGATGGCGTCGTAAGTCCGCGCGGGGATTGGCGCGTGAATTTCGGCGATAATTTCGCCCTCAGTGATGTTCTCGCAGCGGCAGATAACCTGCCCAAAGCGGGGGTCCATCTCTACCAACAGTTGGCGGTCCTTATGGGACATATTGCGGAAGCGCGGCCGACCGGGTCGGATGGGGTCCCAATCCTTTTTGGCCACAAACTTCTCGCCGGCGTCGCGCAGCATGTCCACCACCTCTTCGGCGATAGCCGGCGCTGAGGTCAGCCCGGGGGATTCGATGCCGCCCAAATTCACCAGACCCTGCACCTCTTCCGGGATTTCGATGATGTAATCGTTGTTATACACCACGCCGGGCGTCTTGCAGGGGCCGTTGCCCATCGGACGCAGGCCCACGAAGTTGGCAATGGAATAGCGCAGATTCAGAGAGGGAACCAGTTTGAGCGCGCCGTCCGCCACCTCTGCCAGCCCTTCTTTGGTGGTGGAGGTGTCTTCCTTGTCATCGATAATCGTGCCGTTCGGTCCGGCGATGGTGTTCTCGTGCAGTGTGGTGGTCACCAGGATGCCCTTGCCCTTGTGGGAGGGCACCGGGAAGAGCACATTGTCGATGGACACATCCGCGCGGTCGAAAATGTAGTACTCGCCCTTGCGCGGCTTGATGATGAATTCCGGGCGCACGCCGGCTTTGTGCATGACCTCATCGGAATAGATGCCCGCGGAGTTGATGACCCAACGTCCGAGGAAATCCCCGCGGTTGGTGCGTACGCCGATAATGCGTTTTCCTTCCATGATGAAATCCTGGAAAGCGGTGTTCAGCAGCAGCTTCGCGCCGTTCATCACGGCATTTTCGCCCGCGGCAACCGTAACCTGGAAGGGGTCGCAGATACCGCCGGTGGAAGCCCAGAGCGCGCCGCTGGTCTCAGGGTTGATGTGCTTTTCACGCGCGCGCATTTCCGGACCGTCAATCATCAGCATCCCGGGCACGCCGTTCTGCTTGCCCTGGTCCATGAGCTTGTGCACCAGCGGCAGCTCGTCGTCTCCGATTGCCACTACATAGTCGCCGCGGCGCTCAAAGGCGAAGTTGAGTTCACCAGCCAGCGTGTCCCACATGGCGTTGCCTTTCACGTTCATGCGGGCTTTCAGGGAGCCGGGCAGCGGGTCGTAACCAGCGTGGACAATGGCGGTGTTGGCGCTCGAGCAGCCCATACCGACATCGGCTTCCTTCTCGATGAGCAGCACCTTCCCTTCGTACCGGGAAAGCCAGCGGGCGAGCATACATCCAACCACACCCCCGCCGATGATAATGTAATCATATTTTTCCTGCACACTTACCTCCAATTAAGGTTGTTCAAAAAATGCACATCATTAAAAAAAGCAGCTGGTTTGCTTTCCCGTGGAACGCAGCCAGCGGCATGATTCCCTTTCTGGTAAAGAACAGGCGCTCAATCCAAGCAATCCGCATTGGAAAGCTGCCTGAGCTAAAGGTAAAGAAAAAGTGTGCGCTGCGGGCACTCAACATTTGACCGGAAAACTGTCGGACGTCCAATTGCCTTTGCATTCTTGAGTCGAATCCCGAAAACCCGCTGTTTTCTTTGGTGAGTTGGCGTGATTATATCAGCATATTGCCGTTTTGCGGCATTATCTTCATTATCTATCCACATCCACCATAAATTTCAATTTTCTTTAATCCCATGCATTCTTTCAGGCACATTAACCGGAACGAGGGAATCTGCGAAGAAATCATTACCCTCGCCGGGTCTGTCTTCCTTGCCGCGCTGAATTTTCTGACCGCCGGACTGTACCTCGCTGACCGGATGAACAGGCTGCTGTACCTCCGGGCCAGCTGCTGCGCGGCCTGCTCTGCGTTTTGCCAGGCATCCAACTCTCCCAAGCCTTTCCCTCGGTCCTGAGGCTGCGCGCCGCTTCGCAGCGCCCGGCCAATCAGACTCATGTCGGCCAGAGGAAAGAGCTGGGGAGCGCTGCCGGATTTCTGCTGCGCTGCCCGCCAGGCGTGGGCTTCCCCAGGCGCCGGGACGCAGCCAGCCCCGCGCTGGAAAACGCGGAGCCCGCCTATTCTTCCGACCGGATGGACACGCTTTCGCGCGAGTACCCAATCGCCCCCGGGAGGGTGGTTCAACTGGCTTTCCAACGGCGGCGGTATGCCGGTCGCCGCTGCTTGTGCGGTCCCGCTGCATATCCCCGCCTTCGGCTCCGTTGCCGGCGCGGATGTTTGGGCCTGGGGGAACAGCTTGCCCACGCAGGTAGTTCCCGCTTTCCACTTCCACGAGGATGCTGACCCTGTTGGCGCCTTCCCAGGTCAGTCCGTCTGCCTGGTTCGCCGCTTCTCAACAGCTGGGTGAGCCAACCGGCAGCACACAACGGCTGCTCATCAGCCGCCGCTCCAATCCCGACAGCAAACAGCGCGCAGGGAGAATATTTTCAGTACAGAGCGGCGCACTGGATTTCAGCCTCATCGCTGGTGGCGGGCATATCTTAGCGCGCGGGAATGCGCAGCAGGAAACCATTGCCGGCAGGACTCCGGATCTGATTGATGCCAGCGCATCCATTTGGGAAATCCTCCAGGCGCGCGTGGGAAACGCGGCACATCAGGATTCGCACCAGGCTGAGCAGAACTGATATGCAATTGGTACAAAAAACCCGCAAATTCTACGAAATTTGTATAACCCTTTTGACTCTGCCTGTTCAATATGCTATACTGAGAGCAATTCGGAAAACTCCAGCCGCCCATTTCCTGGGTGTTATAGTTTACTGGAAGTTGTGTTGTGGATCGCAGTGGTAGGAGGAATGCGGGCAGGACCAGCTTGCAATTTAAATAGACCGCGTTTTACATGTCGGCCTCGTGGAGTTGTCTCTCACCCCATAATCTCCACACAGAATGATCCATAGTCTATCAACTTCGTTTAAGTAATTTGGAGTAATTTTTATGAAAGGAGGAGCCAGGAATAAGACAAAACCGATAGCGAACGTTCAATCCCAAACTTTAAAGATCATTTTTTTAACATATTCGAAAAGGAGATTTTGTAAAGATGGAAAATAGATCGTTCAAAGAGTTTATTGGTGAGGTGTTTGGTACGTTTATCCTCATTCTGCTTGGTGACGGTGTCGTTGCCAATGTTGGTTTGGCTCCCCGCCTTGCAGGTACCGCCTACAACTGGAACACCATTACCATCGGCTGGGCCTTCGCGGTTATCATTGCCGTGTACGTTTCCGCTGGTGTCTCCGGCGCTCACCTGAATCCTGCCGTGACCCTCGGTCTGGCAGTGCGCCGCGGTTTCCCGTGGAAAAAGGTCCTCCCCTATATCGTTGCTCAGATGATTGGCGCTTTCCTCGGCGCTGCCGCTGTGTACTTAGTGTACCGCGACGGCCTCGTGGCTGCTGGTATGCCCAATGTGTGGTCAACCGGCCCCGGCTCTGTGTACGATACAGTCTTCTTTGGCGCTGACAAGGCCGGCGCTGCGGGTACCTCCTACAGCATGCTGACCGCCATCATCGCGGAAGTTTTCGGCACCTTCATGCTCACCTGGGGTATCGCTGCCTCCGGCGACCTGAAGAACAATGGTCTGAAGGACAACCTGGGCGGCCTCATCGTGGGCTTCACAGTGCTTGCGGTTGGTCTGTCCCTCGGCGGCCCCAGCGGCTATTCCATCAATCCTGCCCGTGACCTCGGCCCCCGTCTGTTGGGCGCCCTGGTTGGCACCAAGGGCCTCTTTGACGGCTTGTACTGGCTGATCCCGCCGGTGCTCGTGCCCGCAATCGCCGGCCCCATCGGCTTCTGGCTGTACGACGTGCTCGTTTCCAAGAACCTGCCCAAGAAAGACTAATTCCTGATTTCAGTAAACAGCCGCTGCATCTGCATGCTTACCTGAACTTTTAGCTTAGAAAGGAGACTCTGCTTATGAAGAAATTAATTAACAAGCCCGAAGATGTCGTTTTGGAAGAGCTTCAGGGTATTGAGCTGGCTCACCCTGACATCGTAAAGGTTTTCTACGATCCAAATTACATCGTCCGTGCCGACGCCCCCGTGAAGGGAAAAGTAGGCCTTGTCTCCGGCGGAGGCAGCGGCCACGAACCCATGCACGGCGGTTTTGTGGGAAAGGGAATGCTTGACGCCGCCTGCCCGGGCGCCGTCTTCACCAGCCCTACCCCCGATCAAATGCTCGAAGCCACCAAGGCTGTCAACGGCGGTGCTGGCGTCCTGCACATTGTCAAGAACTATACCGGCGATGTGATGAACTTTGAAATGGCTGCCGACCTGGCAAAGGAAGAAGGCATCGAAGTGGAGTCCGTCGTGGTGGATGACGATGTGGCTGTAAAGGACAGCACCTGGACTGCCGGACGCCGCGGCGTTGGTCTGACTGTGCTGATGGAAAAGATTGTTGGCGCCGCCGCCGAAGAAGGCCGCTCTCTTAAGGAAGTTGCCGACCTGGCGCGCAAAGTCAACGCTCAAGGCCGCAGCATGGGCATGGCGCTCACTTCCTGTGTTGTCCCGCATGTTGGCAAACCCTCCTTTGACCTGCCTGAAGATGAGATGGAAATTGGCATCGGCATCCACGGCGAGCCTGGACGCACCCGCATGAAGCTGCAGCCCGCCGACAAGGTGACCGAAATGCTGCTCACCCCGATCGTCGAGGACCTGCCTTTCAAGGCTGGCGATGAAGTTTTGCTGTTTGTCAACAGCATGGGCGGCACCCCCCTGATCGAACTCTACATCATTTACCGCAAAGCGGTGCAGATGCTGGAGGCGAAGGGCATTAAAGTAACCCGCCACCTGATCGGTCCCTATATCACCAGCCTGGAAATGGCTGGAGCCTCCATCACCCTGCTGAAACTGGACGCTGACCTGACCAAACTCTGGGATGCGCCTGTGAAGACTGCCGGGATGCGCTGGGGAATTTAGTAAGTTGTCCAATGGTTCTGGAGTGGATGTCCCACTCCAGAACCTATCCTATGAGGTTAATGTGGCCATATCAAGAGAGAATGTTTTAGAGTGGATTCGGACTTTTTCCCAGGTCATAGACGAAAACAATGTGTATCTGACCGACCTCGACCGTGAAATCGGGGACGCGGATCACGGCGCCAATATGAACCGGGGATTTAAAGCAGTCATGACCAAATTGCCATCCATGGAAACAAGCGACATCACCGGCATCCTGAAGGGTGTGGGGATGACGCTGCTGTCCTCAGTAGGCGGCGCGAGCGGTCCTTTGTATTCAACGGTTTTTATGCAGCTCAGCAAAAGCTTTGCGGGCAAAGAACAGTTGGAGCTTGCGGACTGGTGCGCGGGCTGGGAAGCGGCTGAACAAGGCGTGCAGATGCGCGGAAAAGCGATCCCCGGGGATAAAACCATGGTGGATGCGATGCAGCCCGCTTTGGAAGCGCTGAAGGAAGCCGTGGCGCAAAACCTGCCAATCGGGGTGGGGCTGCGCAATTCCGCGGATGCCGCCCATCAGGGTATGCTGGCAACCATTCCGCTGGTCGCGCGCAAAGGGCGCGCCAGTTATTTAGGCGAACGCAGCGCGAACCATCAGGATCCCGGCGCGACTTCCACATATTTTTTGCTTGATTCCGCCGCAAAAACATGGGCAGATTGTTAATGCCCGTAAACTGTCAAACTAATTAGCAAAAAAGGAGAAATAATGGCAAAGTACGTAGGAGCAGTTGATCAGGGTACTACCAGCACCCGCTTTATGATTTTTGATCACAAAGGCGCAGTGGTAGGCTATGATCAGAAAGAACACGAACAGATTTACCCGAAACCCGGTTGGGTTGAGCACAATCCCCTCGAGATCTGGCAGGCTACCCAGGAAGTTATCAAAGGCGCTCTGGACAAGCTCCACATCGACATCAAGGAGATCGCAGCAGTCGGCGTCACCAACCAGCGCGAAACCACCGTTGTCTGGGAAAAAGCCACCGGCAAACCCGTTTACAACGCTATCGTCTGGCAAGACACCCGCACCGACCAGATCTGCAACGAACTCGGAAAAGTTGGCGGTCAGGACAAGTACCGCCCCAAGGTTGGTCTGCCTCTGGCGACCTACTTCTCCGGTATGAAAGTCAAGTGGATCCTGGACAACGTTCCCGGCGTCCGCGAAAAAGCTGAGAAGGGCGAAATCCTCTTCGGCAACATCGATACCTGGGTGATCTGGAACCTCACCGGTGGCCCCAAGGGCGGTGTGCACGTGACCGATGTTACCAACGCCTCCCGAACCTTCATGATGAATCTGGAAACCCTCGACTGGGATCCCGATATGCTGAAGGACCTCGGCGTTCCGCGCGCCATGCTCCCGGTAATCAAACCCTCCTCCGAAGTGTATGGCTACTGCCAGAACTCCGGCCTCGACGGCATCCCGGTGGCAGGCGACCTGGGCGACCAGCAAGCCGCGCTCTTTGGCCAGACCTGCTATGACCCAGGCGAAGCCAAGAACACCTACGGAACCGGCTGCTTCATGCTCATGAACACCGGCACCAAACCGATCCAGTCCAAGAATGGTCTGCTGACTACTCTGGGATATAAGATTGGCAAGGAACCCGCTGTGTACGCCCTGGAAGGCTCCATCGCCATCACCGGCGCCCTCGTGCAGTGGATGCGCGACAACCTCAAGATGATCCAGAAATCATCCGACATTGAAGCCCTGGCCAAGACTGTGGACGATGCTGGCGGCATTTACTTCGTGCCTGCCTTCTCCGGCCTCTTCGCTCCCTATTGGAAGAGCGATGCCCGCGGCGCCATCGTTGGCCTGACCCGCTATGTCACCGCCGGACATCTCGCCCGCGCAGTCCTGGAAGCCACCGCTTATCAGACCCGCGAAGTGCTGGATGCCATGAACCTCGATTCCGGCGTTGAACTGAAAGCCCTGAAAGTCGACGGCGGCATGGTCTTCAATGAGACCCTGATGCAGTTCCAGTCTGATATCCTGGGCGTGCCCGTAATTCGCCCGACCGTTGCCGAAACCACCGCTCTCGGTGCTGCCTATGCCGCTGGTTTGGCTGTGGGCTTCTGGGAGAAGGTTGACGACCTGCGCGTTAACTGGGGCAAGGACAAGGAATGGGAACCCAAGATGGATCCCGAGACACG
>DAONFX010000078.1:3251-8102 GCA_035403825.1 Anaerolineaceae bacterium | reverse complement strand
TGTTCCGGCGTAACCCCGTACTTGTCCGCCACTTCCGCGAAAGACGGACCCGCTTTTTCAGCCGCGCTGAAGTCAAACCCGAACTCAGCGCCCAGCTCCTCCCAGCTCTTGGTAATCGCCGTGCTCGTGCACCGGCAGTTCGGATGTGACTCCATCACGAATACTCTGGAATTTTCCGCTATAATTCAGCCTCGACAGACTAACTGCAAAAAGGACAAATATGTGCGGAATTTTCGGCATTGTGACCCAAAATGAACAAAACCTGGGGCCCACCCTGGTGGAGGCTGCCCGCCGGCTGACCTACCGCGGATACGATTCGGTCGGCGCGGCGGTCATCAGCGGCAGCCAGATTGACCTGCGCAAGGATAAGGGCCGCGTGGACGAGGTGGCCGAGAAGTACCGCTTCGCGGAAATGAACGGCCAGCGCGGCATCGCGCAGCTGCGTTGGGCGACCTTCGGCGTGCCTTCCCAGGTGAACGCCCAGCCCCATCTTGATTCGGACGGCGACCTGGTCGGCGCGCACAACGGCAATGTGGTGAACAACGTCGAGCTTCGGCAGGAATTCACGGCGGAAGGCATGACCGTACGCTCCCAAAACGACGGCGAGTCCTGCGTGCACGCGGTGGAACGCTACATCGACCGCGGCTACGGCTTCGTGGATGCCATCCGCGCAGCGTATGCCGACCTGCAGGGTGATTACGCCTTCGTCATCGGGCGCATTAACGACGACAAGCTCTACGCCATCAAGAAGGGCTCCGGGCTGGTGGTCGGCATCGGCGAGGGCTTCACCTGCGTATCCTCCGACCTGCCTTCGATTCTGCCGCTCACCCGCAAAGTGCTGCGCCTGAACGACGGGGATGTGGTTTGCCTGAGCTGGGATAGGGTGGCCTTGTATTCCGTCGCGGACGGCAGCCTGATTGCGCGGGAACCGGAAATTATCACGGAAGAGATGTCCGCCGTGCAAAAAGGCGGATACGCGCACTTTATGCTCAAGGAAATCCACGAACAGCCGCAGGTGGCGCGCGAGCTGCTGCACCTGCTGAACCGCCACGAAGACCTGGACCGCATCCTGGAGGCAATCCGCGGGGCACGCAACCTCTACCTGATCGGCTGCGGCACCAGTTACCACGCCTGCCTGGCGGGTTCGGTGTATTTCGCGCGGCTGGCTGGCCGGGCAGCCGTACCAGTGCTCGCGCCGCAGTTCATCCCGCAGTATGCCCCCACCGTCGGACCGCAGGACGTGGGCATTTTCGTCAGTCAGTCCGGGGAGACGAAAGACGTCTTGAACGCGCTGGAACAGGCACAAAAGCGGGGGATGACCTGCTTTAGCATGGCGAATGTGATTGGCTCCACGCTCACCAAAATCACCCCCGGCTGGCTGCCGCTGACCTGCGGCTACGAAATCAGCGTGCCGGCGACCAAGACCTTCACCAACCAGGTCATCAGCTTCCTGTTCCTCGCGATGATGCTGCGGGGCGGCGGGGCGGAATCCCTGAACGGGCTGCCGGAGCTGATGGAACAGGCCATCCGCTGGACAGACCCGCAGGCGCGGGCGCTGGCGGAAGACATCAACGGCTGGAACGACCTATACAGTCTGGGCTACGGCAGCACCTACGCGATGGCGTTGGAAGGCGCCCTGAAACTGAAGGAAATTACCTACGCCCACTGCGAGGGGATGCTTAGCACAGAATTCAAACACGGGCCGCTCTCGGCGGTCACGGACGGGTTCCCGGTGCTCTTTGCGGTTGGTCCGGAGGATGTTCCGTTGATCGTGAGCGGGATAAACGAGGTCACCTGCCGGGGTGGGCGGGCAATCGCGATTGGCGAGGAAGACAGCCGTCTGAACGCGAATGCCAGCGATGTGATTACCATCCCGCCCTCGAATCCACTCTTCGCGCCGCTGCTGGCGGTGATTCCGCTGCAGTTACTTTCTTACTACATGGCGGTCGGGCGCGGCTACGACCCGGATTTCCCGCGCAACTTGAGCAAGACGCTGACCGTGGATTAATTCCCCGCCAGGCCAGGCTTGGATGAAATTTCAGTCTCTTTCGGATTGAAATGTTTTCGGCTGGCTGCCAAAATGATGGAAGAGCGTGCCGTCCGGCATGGTGATGCTGCTGTTTTTGCCCTCGCGGGTGATTTCCAGGCCCTGGTAACGCAGGGTCAGCGGCCACTCAAAGGGGTACTCGCCGGTAATCTGCACTTTGTCCGCCGCCAAAATGCGCACGCCCGCCAGTTCGAGGAATGCGTGCAGGGGGATGAGCCCGGCTGCCGCGCCGCGGCTGCCCACTGGCTGGTTATCCGCGGCTCTCCAGGCTTCAAAATGCGCGTGTTCCCGTTTTAATACGCCCGCCGCGCCGCGCATCAGATTGGCGAAGAGCGCGCTGGCTTCTTTTTTTGCGCCAATTTGAATAAGATGCTCCAGCACCAGGGTGTTCCAGGCAGGGTTGACCCACAGACCGGCATTTCCTCCGGCAGTTTCAGAGATTATCTCAGGGAGCCCGTGCGGAAAGGCCTGAAATAAGCTTTCGCCCGCATTCTGCTCATCCGGTTCGTCATCCGCGGGGAGGGCGGCGGGCTGCCAGGCTAAATACCAGCCGATATCCCTGAGCGTAAGGTCAGCCGTATAGAGCTGGGTCCAGGTCTTTTCGTCCAGTCCTTGAGCGGACACGCTTTCCAGCCGGGCGAAAACCTGATTGCTGGTGAGCGCCAGGCTGTCCGCCAGGCGTAAAATTTCGCCGGCTTCGATGCGTTCTTCCATCTGCTTCCCATCGGCGTCGGTTCCGCGCAAACGAATCAAAGCGGGTTTATTCGTGAACGCGCTCAGGATGAGTTTGAGGTTCACGCGGCTGGGCGGCTCAAACACCAGCCCGGCGGGAATATCCGCGAAGGCGCCTTCATAAAGGAGCTTTTGCGGGGTGGAAAGGTGGGTATCACGGTCCCAGGTGGAAGCTTCGGGCAGTTCCTTGCGAATCTGCTCCAACCCCGCGTTCAGCTTACGCTTGCGGATGGCGGCTTGCGCGGCTGTTTCCTCATCCTCCAGGACGCGCGCCATCTGTTCCAGGGCGTCCAGCTCCCGTTTCAGCAGGCAGCTCAGGCCGATGCTTTCGGCCGTGGTAATCCAGGTAAAAAGCCCGTGGGGGTTGAGGAAATTAAAACTGGGGTGGTCATGCCAGCCGGTCTGCGAGAACGTCAGCCATTCCGGCAGTCCGTCCTGATCCAGGTCGTGGTCGTCATCAAACCAGGCAAGGGTGGATTGGCAGAGCCGCGGGTAGACAGCCGCAAGGAAGTCCCGGTCGCCAGTCTGCAGGAAGATACTAATGGCGAGGGCGCACAGGCAGGGGAACGGCAGCACTTCGCGGGCGTTCACCGGCAGCCGGGAGCAGTTTGGGCTGGAGGCCAGCCGGCGGGCAAAAATCCAGGCGGCGGTCTGCGCCTGAACCGGCAGCAGCGCCTGAATGAGCTGGTAGAGTGAAAGAGCGTTGAATGGCGGCAGCAAAACGGCTGCGGGGTCTTTGCCGTTCGTGTACTGCGCGTAGCTGTATTCGGGGCTGCGGAAATTCAAATCATCCAGCGCTTCCTGGTCGTCCCCGGAGCGCGCCAACAGCTGAAAAGCCTGGTTTTGGGCGGAGAGGAAAACCGCGTCCCAATCCGCGAAGGGAGTGCTCACGCGCAGCAGGCTTGCCTGATGGCGCAGCGAGAGCCGCGCAATCTGCGCGTCCCAGTTCTCCGGGTAAGCCTGAAACAGCTTTTTTTCCACCCGCGCCTGCTCAGAACCCGCGCAGCAGCGCAGCTGCACCGAAAGAGACTCTCCGGGAGCCAGTTCCTCGCTGCGCTGCAGCGCCGGATAAGGGCTGGATACAACTTGTGCAGCCTGAGCGTGCGCGACCGCGACGAACAAGCTGCCGCTGCGTCCCAGGAGGTAGGGCTGGTATTGGAGCGCGGTGGGGTTCATGCCAGGGCCGCCTTCCCGCGGGCAAAGTTCTGCCGCGGATTGAACGCCAAGCTTCAGCGCAGCCGGACTGGTGTTCGTGAGTGTGAAGCGTGTAAGAAGCGTGTCACTTTCCGCAGCCCAGAATTCACAGCGGGCCTGCGTGCCTTCAGCCGGGGAACAGCTGAGGCTGGCGTAATTGGCATAGATGAAGTCTACCCGCGGTGGGGAGAGGTACGCGTTGATTTCTGCAATAGCTTTGTTATTCACAAGGAAGACCGGGAAAATGCGGAAGCGTTCCGCCTGCAGCCCGAAACTGGTTTCCAACGAAAGCGGTCCAATCGGTTTCAGATGGATTTGCCAGACCGCATCCACCAACGCGTTTAGCGTGGAAAAGCGCTGGTCCGCTGCCAGAGTCAGCAGTATGGGATCTGAGGAAAAGAAGGGACCGGCGCTCATGCGCATTATTTTAGCACTACCCGGGCAATCTCCGCGCTTCCACGGCGGGCTCGTGAAAACCCGGGCTGCCCGTATAGGCTGCAGC
This sequence comes from Anaerolineaceae bacterium, assembly GCA_035403825.1. Classification (GTDB taxonomy): domain Bacteria; phylum Chloroflexota; class Anaerolineae; order Anaerolineales; family Anaerolineaceae; genus Mesolinea. The sequence continues at coordinate 3,627 of DAONFX010000078.1, read as the reverse complement.
CGGGAACATACCGGGGGCTGCCGGCGTCAATGGGTAAAATGCCTTTATGCTACAATAACGCCATGAAAGAAGACCCTATGAGGAAGAACGACGCAGACCCGGATGATACCGGGCGAAATGGTTTTGGCGAGCTCAATTCCTTTCAAGACTTTGACAATCCGGACCGCACCCCACCTTCCGCAGAACAGGATACCCAGGAGACCACCGTTCCGGGTATCCCAGCGGCGGACCTGGAAGCGCAGGCGCGAACCGAAAAGCTAAAGCCCGGCGCGGACAGTTCTGAATCGTCCACAGAGGATGCCGAGAGCTTGACTGAAGACCTGCCTGAAGATGCCGCTGAACCAAGCCCAATTAAAGCAGGACAAGCGGAAAACGC
>DAONFX010000078.1:0-3151 GCA_035403825.1 Anaerolineaceae bacterium | reverse complement strand
GTAGCCGTACCTGTGAACGGGGAAGGCCAGCAGGAGTTGGCTCCGACCGTTCCCGTATCTTTCCCGGAATCGGATTCCGCCCAAACCGAGCAAGTATCGGATTCGGCCGCCGCGCAGTTTGCCGAAACTGTACCGGTACCTGTCAACGAGGAAAGCGAAGCGGAAAACGCCGTGACCATGCTGGCGTCTGTGCCGGATGCGGCTGCCGCGCAGTCTGCCGAGACTGTTCCCCTACCCATGAACGAGGCGGACCAGGCGGAAAACGCCCAAACCGTACCCTTATCCGTTCCGGATTCCGCTGAAGCGCAGCCCGCGGAAGCGCCAGCCCAGCCGGGAAGCCCTGAAACGAAACGGGAAGCCACCCAACCGCTCGAAATCGCGAAAACTGCCGCGCCGGAGCCTACCGCCTGGTTCTCGGAAATCGCTTCCTATGACGAGAAGGTCGGCAGCGCGCCAAAAGCCCCCGCTCCCAAGCCTGCGCAGCCGCGCGGGGATTTCTTCACGGGGGATTGGGTACGGCCCAAGCCCGCCCAAACTGCGCCAACGGGCACCTGGAACACCAAACCCACCGGCGCCTGGATTCCACCCGCCGCCCCGCAGGACAATATCCCGACCATCCCGCCTGCCGTTTCTGTGCCACCGTTGGCCTCCGGCGGGCAGCCGCTTCCTATAAAAAAGGTGACCGAGACAGACCCCGGCGCAACCCGGCTTTCGCCCTCCGCCTTTTCGCAGCGGCAGGCGAGCAAAGCCCAAGGCGCTCAGCCGGCGCCCGCCAATGGGCGCCAAGCCCCAATGGACAAGGCTCAAACCAGGCGCTCCCCCGTTCAGGCTAAACCCAGCCAGGCAGCGCCGGCTAAAAAGAAAGCTGCCAAAGCGCTCCTGCCGGTACTCTTCGTTATTCTGGCTCTAATTTTTGTGGGGATGCTGTTCGTGGGCGTGCAGTATTTCCGCATTGCCTCCACGCTGCCCAGCGTAGCGGAACTGCGTTCGCGCGCCTCGCAATTTGAAACCACGCGCATCCTGGACAGGCGCGGCAACATTCTGTATGAAATCAACGACCCCAACATGGGCAAGCGCACCTATGTGCCGCTTGATAAAATCTCGCCCTATCTGATTGCCGCCACCATCGCGACCGAAGATAAGGAATACTATAACCATCCCGGCTTTGACCTGGTGGCGCTCGTCCGGGCGCTGTGGACGAATTACACCTCCGGGGAAATTGTTTCCGGCGGGTCCACCATCACCCAACAGCTGGCGCGCATGCTGCTGCTGCAAGAAGAACGCTTTGAACAAACATACGACCGCAAGGCGCGTGAAATCATCCTGGCGGCTGAAATAACGCGTCGTTACAGCAAGGAAGAGGTGCTGGAACTTTATCTGAACGAGATTTTCTACGGCAACCTCTCGTATGGTATCGAAGCCGCGGCGGAAACCTACTTCAACACCCCTGCCTCGGACTTACAGCTTTGGCAGGCGTCCTTCCTGGCTGGGCTGCCGCAGTCCCCTGCGATTTATGACATCTACAACAACCGCGACGCCACTCTTACGCGCAACAAAGCCGTGCTGGTGCTGACTTACGAATTGAGCAATGAGAAAAACTGCATCTACATCGGCGAGAACCTGGAAAAAGTGTGTGTCAGCGCCAACGACGCGCTGAACGCGGCGGATACGCTGGAAGCCTATCCCTTCACTCAGAATACCAACAGCATGCGCTTCCCCCACTGGGTTGTGTACATCCAGTCTCTGTTGGAAAGCCAATATGATTCCCAGACGATTTACCATTCCGGGTTCACTATTTACACCACGCTCGACCCGGAGCTGCAGGACCTTGCCCAGCGCGCGGTGCAGGAACAACTGGCGACCATGACCGCGAACAACGCCACCAACGGCGCGCTGGTCGCGATGGACCCGAACACAGGGGAAATTCTGGCGATGGTGGGCTCCGCGGATTTTTACAACGATGCCATCAGCGGGCAGGTGAATATGGCGCTGACCGAGACGCGCCAACCGGGCTCGTCCATCAAGCCCATCACCTACCTGGCTGCCTTTGAAAAAGACTGGACCCCTTCGACCTTGATTTGGGACGTTCCGGGTTCCTTTCCCCCTTCAGGGCGGGAAGACGACCCCAGTGCGCCTTACGAACCGGTCAACTACGACGGCCGTTTTCACGGACCGGTGACCGTACGCTCGGCGCTGGCGAATTCCTATAACATCCCCGCGGTAAAAACGCTGCAGTACGTGGGAATCTACGACGACCCGAACACCAACAGCGAGGACGGCTTTATCGCCATGGCAAAACGCCTGGGGATCACCAGCCTGACCCGCGAGGATTACGGTCTTTCCCTCACGTTGGGCGGCGGTGAGGTGAGCCTGCTGCAATTGACCGGCGCGTACTCGGTGCTGGCGAACGAGGGCAAGCGCGTGGCTCCCGTGGCGATTACCAAGGTGGTGGACTACACCGGAAAAGTAGTGTTTGAGTACAGCGCGCCCGAAGGCGATCAGGTGGTGCGCGCGGCGCATGCTTACCTGATTACTTCCATCCTTTCAGATGCCAACGCGCGCGCGCCAATGTTCGGGCGGGATTCCATCCTGAACCTGCCCTTCGCGGCGGCGGCAAAAACCGGCACCACCAATGACTATCGCGACAACTGGACCCTCGGCTATACCCCCGACCTGGTGGTGGGGGTGTGGGTCGGAAACGCGGATTATTCCCCGATGGTGAACACGACCGGCATTAGCGGCGCCGCGCCGATTTGGGCGCGCGTGATGGAAGACGGCATCAACCTGCTCAAGGGCGGCGCTGCCACGCCGTTCACCCAGCCGCAAGACGTCGTGGAACGCACCATCTGTTCCGCTTCCGGCACCGAACCCTCGGATTACTGCCCCAGCCAGCGCACGGAAATCTTCGCGTCGGACCAGCTGCCGCCCTCCAAGGAGCACGACCTGTGGGCGAAGGTGCAGATTGATGGTTGGACCGGCTTGCGGGCTTCCGCGGCCTGCTCCGACTTCGCCAGGGAGGAATTGGTGGTCAACGTCAGCGACAAAGACGCAGTCCGCTGGCTGAAGACCGACCCGGGGAAAAACTGGGCGCAAGACAACGGCTTCCCGGACCCCTTTGTCATCCTGCCGGAAAGAGAATGCCGGGCGGACG
>DAONFX010000077.1:0-8165 GCA_035403825.1 Anaerolineaceae bacterium | reverse complement strand
CATTACAGGTTCTTCGCGCGCTCCTGCAGCGCTTTCTCCTCCGGGGTATCCGCTTCAATCACAATCCCGTGCGGGCGCGGTTTGCCGTGCTCATCCACGTACACAAAGGTAATGAAGCCGTCCACCGCCTGCTCGCCTTTGACATCCGCGCGGATATACACAATCACCCGGCTGCGTCCGGTCAGCACTACGCGGCTGGTAAAGCACACAATCTCCCCCGGGCGGACAGGTCTTCTGAACTCCATCCCGTGGATTTTGACGCACAGCACAAACTCAGGGGGCAGCAGGTTGGCCGCCGCGATAAAGCCGGCTTCCACCAGCCATTCTGCGCCGCGCCCGGCAAAAAGCGTGCGGTGGTGGTTCAGGTCTTCGCTCTTGACCAAATGGTAGACACTCAAAGTCTGCATGCCCATTATTCAGCTCCTGGAATAAGAATTTCAAGATTATCAAACGCAATTTTCAATGTTCCTCCGGCAGAAGTGCCAGCAAGAATTCCGACCGGACCTGGGAAAAACCCAGGGTCCGTAATCTCGGCCAGCAGCAGACCGTTCGCTGCCAGCCTCAATGCTCCGGCGCCGCACTGCGCGCTCAGGCGCAGGCTTCCGTCGGCAGCCAGGGCATCCGCGTAGGTCCAATCGACCAACACGCTGGTCTCCTCACCTGCCCGCTTCCAGATAGAAAAGTAAGCGTCCTCGCTGACTTCCAGCGCGGTGAAGTGCGTCTCGTCCCGGTACCCGCAGATAAAGCCGAAATCGCCGTCTCCGCTGCCAGCCAACACGCGCGCATCAGCGCGGAGAAGGATGTCTTCGTAAGCGTAATCGAGCGTTGTAAAAAACAGACTGCGGGGCGCATTCAAAGTGAGCGTGAAAGCCTCCTCATCATAAGCGCTTCGCGCGCCGTTCTGTTCTCCCGCGGGCCAGGCTGGCAGAGGGTCCGAAAAATCCGTCCGAAATACTACCTGCCCCTGCATCTCAAAAGGGAAACCGCTAACCGAAACGCGCCGCAGCCCCACCTGCCCCATCCAGGCTTCCTCAAACATATCCCCCAGCGCCTGCACGGAGCTGAGGGTCTGAAGGTTCCCGCCCGCGGGCAGGCAGGCGTCCTGCTCATCAATGATGTCATCGCGATTGGTATCCACCAGTGCGCCGCAGGCCTGTTCACTGGTCCCATCCGGCGCGGAAGCCAGCCCTACCAGCTCGCCGCGCGAGTTAAAAGCAGCCCAACCAAAATAATCTCCGCCCGGCGGCAGATTGGTCATGATGGTTTCAAGCGGCATGCCCGCCTCTTCAGGGGAGAGGCTCGTCACGGCGGCGCTCAGCTCACCCGCCGGCGCATCCGGGCTGGAAGGATATCCCAGCAGCGTGAGCGCCTCACCCGGCAGCACGGTCGAGCTTTCCCCCAGCGCAGCCGCGGGGAGCGCAAGCGAACCGGGCGGAATCCTGTTCCCCAACAGGTCTGAACGCGGTTTGATAAGCGCTGCATCCCTGGCCTCATCCACCTGCACAATGCTGGCCAAATACGCGTCCACTGGCGCGGTACCCGGCGCGCTTTGCAAGGCAACAATCAGGTCCGCGACCGGATAAGCGCGGCTGCCCACTACCGCCCGCGCGCTGGTCAGGATGAGCCCGTCCCGGCTGATGAACACTCCGCTGGCAGACCAGGCCTCCACCAGGGTGCCCTCCACATTCACCAACGCCTTCACGCGTACCAGGGCTGCTTCGGGAAGCCCCTCTGTCGCAGCCGTTTGCCCGCGCGCGGAGGCAGGTCCGGGCAGCCAGCCGGCGGGGATGCTGCCCCTGGTTTGCAAGCGCGCTGGCAGCTGCAGAAGTTCATCGCCAAACAAAACCGAAAAATTCTCTTCATACACGCCGGAGAAAATCGCCTGAAAGCGCAGTACAAAGTCCGCACTGCTTTGAGGTGGGATGACCAGCTGCGTCCGCAGCACGCCCGAGCCGTCCGCCATGCGTTCCAAGGTAACCGCCGGCAGGCTGCCCAGGTACCTGAAAGCCTGCAGGATGGCCGCCGGTACGCGGATTTCGCGCACCAGCGCCTCCTCTCCACCAGCGTTCGCGAACGTCAGGCGCAGGTCAAAGCTGCGTCCCATTTCGATAGCCTGTGCCGGGGCAGCAAGCGACGCGCTGTGCGTGGGCTGCTGCGCAGGCGCGCCCAGGCAGGCAGAGCACAGCATGACTGCCGTGCTGAGCGCCGCGAGGACGCGAAAAAAGCGGGTGAATCGATTCAAAATAGCGGCTCCTGGTTGGCACGCGTGCCAACCTGGGCATAATTATAACGCCGCAGCCCCAGCCCTTCACTGCCGGCGTTCCCGTCCTTGCAGCCAGGCTTTTATCAGTAAAAGCCGGCCAAAATATGGTTTGCGAATTGACAAGGACCTTCCTTTTGGTTATCCTTACCCGTATGGACGCGTTCGATTTCAACGCAGCATTGATTTTTTCCGTTACCTCCCTCAATAACTACCTGCGCGAACTCCTGGAAACAGATGAAGTTTTGCAGGACCTGTGGGTGCGCGGCGAGATTTCCAACTTTTCCCAGCCGCGTTCCGGTCACCTCTACTTCACGCTCAAAGACAGCGAAGCGCAAATTCGCTGCGTGATGTGGAAAAATTCCGCTCTGCGCCTGCGTTTTTCGCCCGCCGACGGGATGCAGGTCGAAGGTCACGGCGCCATGAGCATCTATCCCGCTCAGGGGCAGGTGCAGCTCTACCTGGACGCGCTCCGACCGGCCGGCGAAGGCGCGCTCTATCAGGAGTTTTTGCGCCTGAAAGCCCGCCTGGAAGCGGAAGGCTTGTTCGACCCTGAGCATAAGCGCCCTCTGCCCAGCCTCCCGCGCCATATCGGCGTGGTCACCTCCCCCACAGGCGCCGCCCTGCAGGACATTCTGCAGACTCTTTCCAGGCGTCTGCCCATCCTGCGTGTCACCATCGCCCCTACTCCGGTGCAAGGCGCGGAAGCCCCACCCGGAATCGTTGCCGCGCTGCGGCATCTCAACCAACTTGAGGACCTGGACCTTATCATTCTGGCCCGCGGCGGCGGCTCCATCGAGGACCTGTGGGCGTTCAACGACGAAAGCGTCGCGCGCGCCATCTATAATTCGCGCGTACCGGTCATCTCCGGTGTCGGTCACGAAACTGATTTCACAATCGCGGATTTCGTCGCGGACTTGCGCGCCCCGACGCCCACCGGCGCAGCCGAGCTTGCCACGCCCATCACCGCCCAGGAACTCTCCCTGAGCCTGCGTGCCGCTTCCGACCAGCTCGACGCGCGCCTGAACGAGCTTCTAAGCAGCGCCCGACAGTCCCTGGCTTTAGCCCAGGCAGAACTGCGTCGGAGTTCTCCGCGCGCCTTCCTCCAAAACGCGCTGCAGCGCCTGGACGAAACGCAGGCACGGCTTGAAAGGCTCGGACACAATCAATTGGAAGCCCGAAACCTTCGCCTGGCAAGTTCCGTCAGCCGACTGAACGCACTCAGCCCCCAGGCCGTTTTACGCAGAGGCTACGCCATCATCACCGACCAGCACAGCGGCGTGCTCATCAGCCGCGCATCCCAGACCCAGCCCGGGCAAGAGCTTCTCCTGCGCCTGCAGGACGGCCTTATTCCGGCGCAGGTGACCGCGAAACCCACAGGAGCAGAATAGTATGCCAGCAAGCCCTGAAAACCAACCCAGCTTCGAAGCCGCCTTCGCGGACCTGCAGGCCGTCATTGACCAGCTCGAGAACACCGAACTGCCGCTCGAGGAAGCCCTGCGTCTGTACGAAGAAGGCAAACGCCTCTCAATGTTATGCTCGTCTATCCTCGAGAGCGCGCAGCTGCGCGTCTCCGCCTTGAACGAAACCAATTCCACAGCGACCGCCAGCGAAAGAGACTGAAATGCGCTTCTGGGATTTGTTCAAAAGCCCGCCGGCATTGGCAGGCGCGTTCGCGCTGCTCCTGGCGCAGCTACTCAAGGTGCCCTTCGGTTATTGGCGCACCAGGGAAATCAACTGGTCGCTGCTTTTGGATTCAGGCGGCATGCCCTCCTCGCACTCCGCTCTGATTTCTTCGGTTACTTCCGCCATCGGCTTCTACGTCGGCTGGGGCAGCCCGCTTTTCGCGCTGGCATTTGCCTTGAGCATCATCGTGGTGTACGACGCGGCGGGCGTGCGCCGGCAGGCCGGCTTGCAAGCCGCCCGCATCAACCTGATTGTGCGTGAGGTCATTCAGACCGGTAAAATCCCCGAAAAAGAATGGGAAACCCTGCGCGAGAGCATCGGGCACTCACCGGCGGAAGCTTTTGCGGGGGTGCTGCTGGGCTTTGTGGTCGCGGTTGTCATCCGGCTCATCATGCCGCCCGCGTAAATTTCGAATTCGCTTCCTGCCATCCCCGACAAAAATACCGGGTAAACCTCACCCGGCAGGAATCGCAAGCCTCTCCAACGGCGCCAGGCTGCGTTTACACGCGCAGTTTGCGCTTCACCAGCGCGAGGATGGAATCCAACTCCGGCACGCGCAGCAGCTTAAGAGCGAGCCCGTACACCAGCACGCCAATTCCCATCCCGCCCAGCAGCGCAAGCAAGCCGCTGGAATCGGGCACTACCGTCAACCAGCCGTAGACGGCCAGACTCATCACCACGGAACCTGCCAGTGCGGCTGCTGTGCCGCGCAAAATATGCCGGCCTTCCACGCCCTTCAATCTTTTCCGCAGTAACGCCAACAAAAGCAGGCTTTCCAAACCGGTCGCCGCGGAATTAGCCAGCGCCAGCCCGCCGTGCGCCATCCACCCGATGCTGCGGAACCAGGATGTCAGCAAGAAAGACAGCGCGACATTCAGGCTCATCGCGCCCACGCCGATAATAACGGGCGTGCGGGTGTCGTGCAGCGCGTAAAAAGCACGACTGAGCACTTCCACCAGACTGTGCCCGACCAAACCTGCTGAATACCACAGCAGCGCCCAGGCCACCAGGCGGGTGGACTCGGGGCCGAACTCTCCGCGCTCGTACAACACGCGCACCAGCGGGACCCGCAGCAAAATCAGGCCCGCGCTGGCCGGCAGCGCCAGCAAAAGTATGCCGCGCAGCAGCTTCGCGATGGTTCCCCGCATCTGTTGGTACTGCCCCAGCTCCGCCTGCTCGGAGAGCGTGGGCAACGAAGCAATCCCCGCCGACTGCGCGATGGCGCGCTGCGGCATCAGCATCAGCATGAACGCCAGCGCGACGGCGCTCGCGGCGCCTTCACCCAGACTGAGGGCGATGATGGTATTCGCTACGAAATTGAGCTGCACCACCCCCGCCCCAACCAGGCGCGGCAGCATCAGCTTCAAGACCTGCCGGACATCTTTGTCGTGCATCCCAACCGAGATCTGGTAGCTTCGTTCGGGCAGCCGCAAGAGCGAAGGCAGCTGCAGCAGCAGATGCCCGCAGGCGCCCAAGAGCACCCCCACAGCCAGTCTGTCCACACCCCAGCTCTTTGGAAGCGCGACGGTGCCAAAAATGATGCCCAGCGAATAAATCGCCGGCGCCAGAGCGGGAATAAAGAAGGAACGGTGGGCGTTCAACATACCCATCACCAGCCCGCTGATCCCAAAAACTACCACGGTCGGGAGCATGATGCGCAGCAAGCGGACCGTGACGTCCAATTGACCGATATTCGAATCCGCGGTCAGGGCGTACAAACCGTTCTTCACAATCCACGGGGCAAAAATCCAGCAGAGAATCGAGACGGCGATGAGCACCAGGAAGACCATATTTACCACGCCGGATGCCAGACGCCAGGCTCCGCGTTTATCTCCGCGCGTGAGGAAACCGGTGAACATCGGGATGAATGCCGAACCCAGCGCGCCGCCCGCCACCAGGTTGAACAGCAGTTCGGTAATGCGATTCGCGGCATTAAAAGAATCCAGCGCCGCGCTGGTGCCAAAAGCATTGGTTATCACAACCTGCTGTACCACCCCTACCAGGCTGCTGAGAATGAACGCGAGCATGACGATGCCGGTGGCGCGTGCGATTTGTCGGCTGGCGCTTTCCGCCCCATCCGCCGGCGCGCCCGCCTCATTCTTCAGGGGTTTTTCTTCCACCCGTTTTCCCGGCAGCGAAGATTCCGCTTCCTGTACCGGGGTTTCGTTCATGCCGCTGTTCATCTCAGTCTTCGTTCCGGGCGGCAAAAGCCTTTTTCGCGTCTTCCCAGAGCGCGTCCATCTCTTCGAAGCTGAGGCCATCCACGCTTTTGCCGGCTTTGGCGGCCTCCGCTTCGATATACGCGAAACGCTTGCGGAAGCGGAGGTTGCATTCGCGCAGAGCCGTTTCCGGGTCGATATCCAGCCAGCGGAGAAGGTTCACCGCCGCGAAAAGCAAATCCCCGGCTTCAGCCCGGCGTTCGGCGCTAGTCTCAGCTTCGTTCAGCTCTTCCAACTCCTCGCGCACCTTGGCAATCACTGGTTCGATGCTGTTCCAGTCAAAACCAACCTGTTTGGCGCGCCGTTGAATCTGGTCTGCCTGGGTCAGCGCCGGCAGCGCCAGCGGAATGCCGTCCAGCATGCCGGTTTTGTGGCTGTTGCCGTTATCTTTGCGCTCCTTGGCTTTGATTTTTTCCCAATTCTGCAGCACGTTATCGACCGAATGGACCTGCACCTCCCCAAACACATGTGGATGCCGGCGAATCAACTTGGAGCTGATGGCCTGAATTACATCGCTCATCCGGAAGTCTTCATTTTCCGTCGCGATTTGGGCGTGCAGCAGGATTTGCAGAAGCAAATCGCCCAGCTCCTCGCGCAGTTCGTCCGGCTCCTCGCGGTCCAGCGCCTCGAGTACTTCATAAGTCTCCTGCAGCAGGTACGGACGCAGAGAGAGATGGGTCTGTTCGCGGTCCCAGGGGCAGCCGTCGGGCGCGCGTAAGCGCGCGATGATTTCCTGCAGGTCTTCAAAGGAATACCCGTTTTCGCGCGGCGGCACGTAAAGGGTGGAAATGACGCCCAGTTTCTTGGAATGGTCAAGCGCATAAAGCGGCAGGTCTTCCACGCTTTGCTGGGGCGTGCCAGCGGCATGCACCAGCCGGACGGGGTAATCATCCGGGTACGCGCTCATCAACGTCAGCTTGATTTCGCTCGCGTCCAGCCCGCCGCCCAGTTGTTGGATGAGCGCGCCGCAGGAGGGCGGGAAGGTGGGCACGTTTTTCTCCGCCAGCTGCAGGGCGTCAATCATCACCACCTGGTTGCCCGGGTCGATGCCCAGTGCCGCGCACACCGGCTCAAGGAAGCTCATCCCATTGATGACGCGCACGGGAATCCCTGCCGCTTTAGCCTGCTCCAGGATACGCGCGCAGGTTTCTTCCGCCACCCAGGGGCTGCCGGGGACGGCGTAGCTCACGCCGCCTGCGCGCCTGCCCAGTTCCAGCACAGTCCGCACGATTTCGTCCAAAACGTCCACCAGGGCTTCGTGCTTCTCGTAGAGCGCGTCAAAGCTGTGTACCCTCAGCGTTCCGGGCAATTCCGCGGCGCAGGGGTGCAGGCTGGTGCGCAGGTAAAGTTCGTCCGTCTGCGAGAGCCAGTCCCAGGCTTCGCGGGTCAGCAGTTCCGCGCCTGCCGGGCCGAGCCCGACGATAGTAATGGATGGGGTCATCATGAAGAAACCATTTCCGGATGCTGTAGCTTATCCTACTGTGCTTAGTTGTTTTTGTATCATGTATTAAATAATACGTTTTTTGAAGAAAAGACGATATTGATCCGTGGAAGCAGACCCCTCACCTAAGGAGTGCTCAACAACGACATTTACCAGTTCCCAGCCCAGTTCACCGTATTTGTTCAATATTTTCTCAAAACCCACGGTTTGGCTGCCATCGGAATAGTTCACAACCCAATCCTTTTCCATTTTGAAAAGCCCTATGGAACCCCTGATCTGCGCATACGAAACAAAAACAGTTCGGTACTCCCATTTATCCATTCTGGCAAACCCTCCCAAAGCTCTGCGTCTCACAAACTAGAAAAGGCTGCCCATTATTAACGGACAGCCTCTTGATTGTAACGCACTTCAGTTTCCGCGAACACGAAAACTATAGATCTTCTCAGCAAGTCAAACGTGTGGGAGACCCAAAAGTCGCTCCCACAGTCGAATCCTGGTGAAGATTAACGCTTGGTGTAGGTCGGGGCCTTGCGGGCGCGCTTGAGACCTGGCTTCTTGC
>DAONFX010000076.1:2504-8601 GCA_035403825.1 Anaerolineaceae bacterium | reverse complement strand
CGACATCGAGAAGATGGTGAAAGAAGCTGAACTCCACGCAGAAGAGGACAGGAAGCTTAAATCTCTTATTGAGGCAAGAAACGAATCTGATACACTCATCTATTCAATGGAAAAGATGATCCGCGAGATGGAAAAACAAATGCGCGCTGCTGCTGCCGAGCTGCAGTTCGAGCGCGCCGCCATGCTGCGCGACCAGGTTTACGAGCTGCGCGCGCTGCTGGCGGAGAATTCCAAGCTGCCCCCCTGGAAGCAGCAGAACCTGCTGGCAGGCCGGGAAGACTGAGCTCTACTCGTAAATCCGCACGCGAAAACTTGAATCCCCGCCGTTGGCTGGCAGCCACTCCGGCCGGATTCGCCGCACGACCGAGCCGGAAGGTCCTTCCGCCAGGGCTTCCAGGAACGCAAGCAAATCCTCGCGCGGGCCTTCGGCTTCGGCTTCCACCGCGCCGCCGGGCAGGTTGCGCACCCAGCCGGAAAGTCCCAGCCGGCGGGCTTGCTCCAATGTGAAGTAGCGGAAACCGACCCCCTGCACGTGCCCTTCCACGAGCACATGCAAGCGTTGGTTTGCTTCAGGGTTTGCGTCCACGGCGCGGCCTTTGCTAATCCTGCCGTTTAGAGCAGGTCGTCATCGTCAAATTCGTCATCGTCCAGGTCTTCCTCGTCTTCATCGAGGTCCAACCCGAAGCCTTCTTCGCTCGTGTAGGCATTCCATTCCTCGGGGTTGTAGCCGTGACCTTCCCAGGTTTCCTCTTCATCCTCAGCCAGACCCAAAATGCCTTCCCCGCCTGAAGCCTCGTCCAGGCTCATATCGAGCAGACTGAAAAGTTCTTTGTCCTCGGTGAAGTTAAGCTGGTCCAGGGCTTCTTCCACCAACTCGACATCCTCATCATCTTCCAGGCGTTCCAACAGGCGCTCAAGCGCGTTTTCCACGCCCTCGCCGCCAATTTGGGAGAGCGCCCAGACGGCCTCGCGGCGCAGGTCGGCAACCTCGAACTCGCGTTCTAATACACGCAGGAGGGAAGCGCGCGCTTCTGTGAGCGCCAGCTCGCCGGCAGCGTGCACAGCTTGCAGCCGCACCGGCAGGTTTTCATCCATCAGATGTGCTAATACGATATCTTTCCACTGTTCATCCGCGGATTTGCCCATGGCAAAGAGCGCGCTTTCCAGCCAGGCCGTTTCCGCGCGGGTACAAGCCGAACGCAGCAGCTCGGGCACTTCATCGCGGCTGGAGTAGCCAAGGGATTCGAGCGCCCGCCGGCGGACAAGTTCGGAGGCGTCTTCGCGGTAAGCCTGCAGCAGCGCGTTTTCAATGCGCTTGAGCTGTTCGGCCTGGAGGCGCTCAAACTCGCCCATGCACACGTATGGGCCCAACACGTTGGCGGCAGCCGCGCGCACGTCCGCGCTCTCGTTTTCTTTCAGCAGGCTCAGGAACCTGGGCAGCAGCCGGGTATCTTCCGCCTGAAAGAGCAGGTCGAGTGCGGAAATCTTCACCTGGGGGTCGTCATCTTCCAGCGCGATGCGCCCAAGCTCTTCAAAGAGCATCAGGTTGTCTTGCTCGGCCATTTCGCTCAGGTCCTCCAGCAGCGCGCGCCGGCGTTGAATTGGGATTTGCTCCCAAACTTCAACAAGCTGCGTGCATTCGCGCGGCTCCAGGTCCGAGAAGGCGTACAGCAGTTTGGTCGGAAAAGCCTGTTCGGTATCCAGCAGGGCCTGGATGACTTCGGCGATGGTGTTTTCTTTCTGCATATGGGCTCCAGTTTAAGGTTGGATGATTGGATTAAGGAAGTCCTGCACCGTGATGAAAATCATCAGACCAACCAGAAGCAGGAAGAATATCGAGTTAATCGTGTTGGCAACTTGCTGCGGGATGCGCTTCTTGAACAGAAACTCCGGAAGCAGGAACAGGATTTGCCCGCCGTCCAACGCGGGGATGGGCAGCAGATTGGTGAGCCCGAGCGCGATGGACACGGTGCTGATGACCGAGAGGCGGAAGACCGGCAGCGGCGTGGCAGCCGCTACGGCGCTGGTCTGGTCCAGTTCGCTGGCGTTGCTGAAGATGTCGAAGATGCCCTTAATCCCGACCAGACGCGCGTCCTCCCCGGAGACCTTGCCGGTAATCAGGTTGTAGGGCAGCAGCAGGGTTTGCCTGGTCTGGTACCCGAAGGTTTGGAAAGCGCTTCCTAAAGCTTTATGGAAGGGCAGCGGGGCGTAGGCGTTGGTGTACCAGATGCCGACCGAGCCCTCGCCTTCCGGCGGGTTCACGCGCGGGGTCAGTTCCACGCTCAGGCTCTCGCCTTCGCGCAGCAAGGTAAAGCTGAGCGGCTTGCCAAGGTTCTCCTGGATGAGTTTGCTCATCTCCTCCAGGTTCGTAAGCTGGGTGCCGTTGACCGCGGTAATCACGTCGCCGACTTGCAGAGCGGCGTTCGCGGCGGGGGAGTTTGGGGCAATATCAGTGATGAGCGCCTGGTTCTGTACCGGGCTGCCAATGGCGGCAAACATCAGCACCAAGACCAGGATGCCAATCAAAAAGTTCATTCCGGCGCCGGAAACCAGCACGAGGAAGCGCTTCCAGGCCGGCGCGGCGGCCATGCCGCCTTCCACGGTCTCATCGCCTTCGCCTTTGGGACGCACAAAACCGCCAAACGGAATCCAATTCAGCGTCACGTCGGTGCCCTTCCAGGTGAAAAGTTTCACCAGGCGCGGCGGGTAACCGAAGCCAAATTCTTCAATCTGGATGCCCAGCGACTTGGACATCAGGAAATGCCCAAGCTCATGAAAAAACACTAGCAGCCCAAACACAAACACGAACTGCAGAATGGTCAAAAAAGTTGTCATCAATGTAATGCTCCTTCTTACTCGGTATTATACCCAGATTAGTGCTCCGGCTCTCCGCCGCAAAGCCTGGTGTACAATACCGCGCGGGCCGCGCGCAAATCCAGCGGGCACCCTTATGAAGTATAATTTTGCGCATGGCTCTCATCGTCGCCCTTGATTTGGAAACCACCGGCCTGGACCCGGCGCAGGACGCTGTGATAGAGATTGGGGCAGTTAAGTTCAGCGAAAAACGCGTGGAAGCTGAGTACTCCACGCTTATCAACCCCCGCAAGCCCATTTCCAGCTTCATTACCAACCTGACCGGCATCACCAACAGCATGGTGCTGAACGCGCCGCTTTTGATTAACACGCTGCCCGAACTGGTGGATTTCATCGGGGAAGCCCCGATTCTCGGTCAGAATATCGGCTTCGACATGGCCTTTCTGCAAAAAGCAGGCGTGCTGCGCGCCAACCCCACCCTGGATACCTATGAGCTGGCATCCGTCCTGATGCCCAGCGCACCACGTTATAACCTCGGTTCGCTGGCCAGCCAGCTGGGCGTGCTGCAGCCCGCCACCCACCGCGCCCTGGATGACGCGCGCGCCACGCACGCAGTCTTCGTGGAGCTGATGGCGCAGTTGGAACGCCTGCCGATTGACCTCGTCGCGGAAATTCTGCGCCTGAGCGAAGGTTTGAATTGGAAAGGCGAGCTCCCCTTCCGTTGGACGCTGCAGAAACTCACCCGCCAGGGCATCCGTCCGAAAAAAGGCAGCGCGGAATCAGGCGCTTTGTTTGCCTCCGCCAAGCCCGTCCAGGCTAAACCGCTCAACCCGGCGGAAAAGCCAAGTCCGCTCGATTCGGAAACGCTGGCAGCTGCCCTGGAACCCGGCGGAGAATTTGACCGCCACTTCCCGGAATTTGAGCACCGCTCGCAGCAGGTTCAAATGCTGCGCGCCGTCGCGGATGCCTTTTCCCACCAGCAGCACCTGCTGGTGGAAGCCGGAACGGGCACAGGCAAGTCCCTGGCGTACCTCATCCCGGCAGCTGCCTGGGCGCTGCAGAACGGAGAGCGCGTGGTCATCTCCACCAACACCATCGCCCTGCAGGACCAACTGGTGAATAAAGATATTCCGGACATGATTGCCGCGTTGGACCTGAACATCAACGTGGCCGTGCTGAAAGGGCGCAACAATTACCTCTGCCCGCGCCGCCTGAACCTGCTGCGCAAACGTCAGCCTGAAAACGTGGACGAGCTGCGCGTGCTTGCGAAGGTGCTGGTATGGCTGCAGTCCAGCGACAGCGGCGACCGCAATGAGATTAATCTGAACGGACCCGTAGAACGCACGGTTTGGTCGCGCCTGTCAGCCGAGGATGAAGGTTGCAAGCTGGAAACCTGCCTGAAGCGCACGGGTGGACGCTGCCCCTACTACCGCGCGCGCACCGCCGCGGATTCCGCGCACATCCTGATTGTCAACCACGCCCTGCTGCTGGCGGATGCCGCGGCGGAAGGACGGGTATTGCCGGATTACCATTACCTCATCGTGGATGAAGCCCACCACCTGGAATCCGCGACGACGGACGCGATGTCTTTCCGCTTACGGGCGCCAGACGTGACCCGCCTGGTGCGGGAGCTTGGCAGCGCTGAACAAGGCCTGTTCGGGCGCTTGTTAGCGCTGGGCCAAACGCAGCTGAAGCCTTCCGACCTGGCAGCCGTAACGAAAGCGGTGGAGCAAGCCACCGACCAGGCGTTCCGGCTGGATAACGCCATCAACGCTTACTTCCGCGCGCTTGAAAGTGTGATGGAAGAGCTGCGCGAGGGCAAGCCAGCCAGCCAGTACGCCCAGCAGGAACGCATCACGGAAAGCAAGCGCAAGGCGCCCTTCTGGTTCGAGGTGGAAGTGCGCTGGGAGGGCGCGCAGGTCTGCCTAAACGACCTCTTGAGCACCATCAAGACCATCCGCGAGAGCGTGCGCGGGCTGGCGGACTCGGAAGATGAAGAAGCCGAAGACCTGCTCGGGATTCTTGGCACAATGACCCAAAACTTGCTCGAGATCGAGGCCCAGGTGGACGGCCTGACCATGAAGCCCGACCCCAATAGGATTTATTGGGTGGAGTACGACCCACTCCAGCGCCGTCTGACCCTGCAGGCAGCCCCGCTTGAAGTTGGCAGGCTGATGGAAAAAACACTCTGGCACACCAAGGACAGCGTAATTCTGACTTCGGCGACGCTGACCACGCATGGGGAATTTGATTACCTGCGGCGCCGGCTGAACGCGGAGGACGCCAACGAACTCACGGTCGGTTCGCCTTTTGATTACGAAAACTCGGCGCTGGTTTACCTGGCGCGCGATGTGCCGGAGCCCAAGGAAGTCTACGCTTTCCAGAAAGCGACCGAAGAAGCCGTTGTCCGCCTGGCCAAAGCCACCGGCGGGCGAATGCTGGCGCTCTTTACGTCCTACTCCCAGCTGCAGAAGACCTCCCGCGCGATTGAGGGACCGCTGGCGAAAGCGGATATCACCATCTATGAGCAGGGAGAGGGCGCTTCTGCTTCAGCCCTGCTGGACGTGTTCAAGGAGACCCCGCGCGCGGTGCTGCTGGGTACGCGCTCTTTTTGGGAGGGTGTAGACGTGCCCGGCGAAGCGCTTTCGGTGTTGGTGATTACCAAACTGCCTTTCGACGTCCCCTCCGACCCGATTATCGAGGCGCGCTCCGAGAGTTTTGACGACCCGTTCAACGAGTACATGCTGCCGGAAGCGATTTTGCGCTTCCGCCAGGGCTTTGGGCGCCTGATTCGCACCCAAACCGACCGCGGTGTGGTCGCGATACTGGACAAACGCATCCTGAGCAAGCAGTACGGGCGCCTGTTTATGGAGTCCCTGCCCGGCTGCACGGTGATGGAAGGCTTTTTGGCCGACCTGCCGGAGAAAGCTGCCCGCTGGCTGGGAGCGTGAGCTGTCGTCCCGCCC
Source organism: Anaerolineaceae bacterium (assembly GCA_035403825.1). Classification (GTDB taxonomy): domain Bacteria; phylum Chloroflexota; class Anaerolineae; order Anaerolineales; family Anaerolineaceae; genus Mesolinea. Next base: position 2,821 of record DAONFX010000076.1, on the reverse strand, counting down.
CAATTCGTCATTGCACCCTAATTCGTCATTAGCCCGCGGTACTGAAATTATCCAGGCACCAATCAATCCAGAAGGGGGCGCGGCAATCTGCCTGTATGTTTGTTCACAGGCAGACCGAGGTGCCCGTCCATTTCATGGCGGGCACAGGCGCCGCCGCGCTCCGCTCGCGATGACGAACGCTGAGCCGCAAGCGAAGCATCCGGTCGACAGAGTGGGAGATCGCCGCGCTCCGCTCGCGATGACGAACGCTGAGCCGCAGGCGAGCATTTGGTCGACAGAGTGGGAGATCGCCGCGCTCCGCTCGCGATGACGAACGC
>DAONFX010000076.1:0-2404 GCA_035403825.1 Anaerolineaceae bacterium | reverse complement strand
CCAAACGCAGCCCCCTGCCCGGCAAACCTTACGCATGCCGTTATAATAACCCTCATGAAGCCTCCATTCCCGCCCGCGCACCAAGCTCTTCCCAAGCTCCTGCGCGCCCTGCTCACCCTACCCATTCTCCTCACGCTCCTGTGGGGCTGCGCGCCAGCCGCTCCTCTCAGCCCGCTTCAACCCACGCCCACCCAGACAGCGCTGGCCATCCCCACCAACGCTGCCGCTGAAATCAGGCTCACCCCCGCAGCCCCAACCCCGGCAGCCCCTCAGCAAGCGCCGGACCCATCCGCCGAACGTGTCGCCGCCTTGCAGGAAAGCCTCTACCGCGCCAGCCTGGAGTACCTGGCGGATACCACCGCGGAAGCCAACGCGGTCGCCAAGCGCATCAAATTCAACCGCGGAGCCTACGAGAACGTGCGCAACGCCTGCGGTCCGCTCAGCATCGCCATTATGCGCAGCGGCGGCATCCTGCCTGCTACCACCAGCGTGCGGGAAATCTGGCTGCTGTGCGCCCGTGAAGGCGGAAAATGCAACGGAATGTCTGTGCTCAAGCGCGAGTACTTCCCACCCAGCGAATACGATTACTTCCAGACTACCCAAAGCGTGCGGGAGTACGACTTTGCCGCCAATCCGCTGCAAGCGGGCGACTGGCTGTACCTGTATGTCAAACACAACGGCTTCGACCATATGCTGGTAGTCACGCGTGTGGATGAGAACGGCGCGGCGTATACTGTCACCAACCTGAATCGCGGCGAAGGCTTTAAAATCACGGAGGAAGTGCTGTACGACCCGACCAAACCGGGTACGGGCCTCTTCTTCGAGCTGACCGACCCAATCCGCCTGGCGTACGTGAAGTACCTCGGTCTCAGCGGTGACGGCGGCTTTATGGTCATCCGCCGTAAAGGCGGGCTGGCGGCCGTTCCCGTGTTCAATCAAGCGCTGGACGCGGTGTTGGCGGAAGGTACTGTCTGGAACGGCCTGATCAAAGAGGTTGGCAGCAGCGTCCCGGTATATGAAAGCAATCCTTACTCCTTATTCCACCCGGCCAGCATGATCAAAGTTCCGCTGGCCATGTTGGTACTGCACGGGCTGGAGACTCAGGGTTACTCCCCGGCTGAGCTCCAAACCTTGAGTTTTGGGACCAAGACACTGGACAGGTTGTTAACGGACATGGTCGTCAGCAGCGATGAAGACGCGGCCGCAGCGCTTTTAATCTACGCGAGTCATCTCAAGGTCGGCCTCAGCACTCTGCGGGAATGGGGGCTCGTCGATACTGCCTTGAGCCCCCGCCAGAGTACCGCCGTGGACCTGGCTCGTGCGCTGGAAGGTCTGTACACCGGTGAATATCTTGGAGCCCCGATGCGGGATTATCTATTGGGTTTGATGGCAGTGCGCACGGAGAACGACAGTTTGTACCTCGGCCCGCTCAATGAAATGCTTCCAGGAGCTGTCTTCTATAATAAGCGCGGGACTAACGCGACACCGCCCATCGTCGGGGATATGGGTATCCTGGAATACCAGGGTAAGGCGTGGATCATTGTGCTTACCGGGCGCCCTGATGAGTTGGTCGGCAGCAGTTATGCCGCGTTGGAAAACAGCATTTCTGAGTTTGCCAAAGTTTTCGCGGAACTGCTGCGCTGAACTTCTTATGGCCGGTCAATCTGCTGCGTGCCTGGTCAATCAATCGGTTGCATAGACATAAGCTGCCGCACATGTTGAAAGTCTACCTATGAAAGATCGTTCGCGTTTTCTTCTGGTTTGTTTGCTTGCCGCCCTGCTCCTTTCGGCCGGCTGCGCCTCTTTGCCCGCGTCACAGCCCAGTCTGTTCCCCGCTACAGCCGATACTCCCTTGCTCACCCCCACCTCTGTGCTCAAGCTCGCTGCCGCGCCAACCAGTACAGCCTCACCCCGGCCCTCTGCCTCCCCCACGCCTACTCCCACGCCTGATCCTCTCAGCCTGCTGCCGGTTCCTCCGCGCTTTGAAACCGCCGAAGAGGGGCTGCGCGTATACTTTGGGGACGCGTACAAGCAGCTGCCGGAAGCCGACACCGTGGATGAAATCATCGTCCCTGAGCTCATCATTCTCCATACCGACGGTCAAACGGCAAACTTGCCGCGCGATTGGAACACAGAGAGCACCTATCAAGGCTTGGGCGAATGGTATTCCGTGCACTTTGCCGTCAGCCAGTACGATATTTTGCAAATGCTGCCGATGTATCCGCACGGCGTCCTGCACGGCAGTGGTGCCGCCCCGCAGTATAACGATCAAGGCGAATGGGTAACCTACAATAACCGCTCCATCCACATCGAAATGAGCGGGCACGACTATAATGCCCTGGTCGCCGGTTGGGCGGACCCCGAGATGACCGAAGCCATCCAGAAAACAACCGATAAAACCACG
>DAONFX010000075.1:0-8701 GCA_035403825.1 Anaerolineaceae bacterium | reverse complement strand
GGGTGTCGGGGTAATCGTAGGGGTCAGGGTGATTGTAGGGGTAAAGGTGGCGGTGGGGGTGCGGGCCAGATTGCGCGCCTGGATGGAACTGCTGATGCTGCGCGTAGCCACACTAATGAGCAGCCCAAGCACGAGGATTGCCAAAAGCCCGCCCAGACCTGCCACCAGATAGCTGAGCGACAGGCCGCGTTTGAGCGTGATGACCTGGGGGTCGTTTGGGAAACGCTTGCGTACGCCGCGACTGATGAGGAAGGCGTTCAGTGCGAAGAAGCGGCTGCCGCTTTTCAGGGCTTCCAACGCGCGGTTAATAGCATCCTGGTTGGCTTCAATCTCCGACTCGAGGCTGCTGATTTCATTCTCCAGCAGCAGGCTTTGGGAATCGTAGGCATCGAGCTGGCGCAGAAGGTCCAGGTTTTCACGCGCGCCAGCAATTTTCTGCAGCGCGTTGGCCAGCGTGGGCGCTTCAGCGGCTTCTTTACTCAAGCGCCGGGTATTATCCAGCAGCGACTGGATGGTGGCTGGAATCAGCAAATCCAGGCGGTTTTGCAGACGGCTAATCTGGGAGATGCTGCCGTACTTCATGCGCAGCCGTTCAAGCTTGCTCTTGGCATCCGCCAATTTGCCGGGCGGAATCTTGCCGCTCAGGCTGACGATATCACTGACCTCTTCGAGCAGCGAAATATCGGCGCGTACTTCCGAGGCCTTATCCAGATACTCCGGGATCGCGACCGCGCTGGCAGCAGTCTGGATTTTGCCAAGCGCCTGCACCAGTTCCCCTTGCGAAAGCAGATTCAGGCCTTCTTTATATACGTCATATGCCTGCATCTGGTTTTCCAGGTCGTGGCGCAGTTCTTCCCCTTCGCGCCAGCGTTTGATGCCGGCAGCTTGCAGGTGGTCAAAGGCTTCATCCAGGTAGTTCAGCGCTACCTGGTAGCGGAAGACGCGCGCCGCGCTTTGGGCTTTGCCGTAGGCTTTGCCGGCTTCGGGGGGCAGCGCGACTGATGGGATATTGCCTGAGCGCAGGAACTCCTCGGCTTCCGAGTGGTGCTCTTCCGCCCGGGACCATCCGGGTTCCATCTGCATGACTTTTTCGTAGAGCGGGATGGCAGCCTGGTAATTGCCTTTATAAAAGAGCTCTTCGGCTTCGTCCATCATGCGTTCGGCTTCCGGGTCGTGGCTGGACTGGAAGAACTTGCGCAGCGGGTCAATGCCGGCGTCGCTCTGCAGGTCCAACCGGTTGACCGCAGGTTTTGGCATTGGGGGTTGGTCCGCAGCAGGCTTAGAGGTGGACGTTGAGGTTTCCGTTTGCGCAGGCTCTGCCTGACTGGCAATCCGCCGTCCGCGTTCGCGGCGAATTTCCCGCAGCAGGCGGTTGGCTTCGTCAATGTCATCCAGGTCCACCTGATCCGAGATGCGGTGGGTGGCCACTGCTTCCAAATAGGTCGAGAGTGCGTTTTCTACCTGCAGCAGTTCGTCATCTGCCGGATTATTCTTTTTCAGTAAAGCTTTGGCCTGTTCAATGAGGTCGAGAATCATTGGAGGCTCCTTTCAGGCTTTCAATAGGGTAAGCTGATTATAGCCGTTTGCTGGCAAGGAACTGCAGATGCTCGCGCATCTCCGCGGCGCTCAAAAAAGCGCCGTCCAGGGCTTTCTCCAGAAAACGCATTTCTTCCTGATTCAAACGATTTTGAACGTCATAGGAATACGAAGCTTTGAAGTGCCTGGGCGCGCTGGCAATATCTTCGGGGCGGTTGGGGCCGACAGCGACCGAGCCCGGCGCCTGACGGCCGGTGAAGATGTGATGCAGGGCGCGTGAACTGAACTGTACCAGGTCGAACTGCAGCACTTCAGGCTGTATGTTTTCCGGTTGCCAGTGACCGATGTTCCAATCGATCATGATCACTTTCTGTCGGTATTCATTCCAGTAGTAATGCAGCAGCTTATGGTCCAAAAAAGTTGCTCCGCGCTGATGAGCCTGGGCGAGAATATCGCAAATCTGGATGGAAATATCCAGTACCTGCTTCATGGTCAGGTTTTTGGCAAAATTCCCGCGGGTATAGCCGGCGTCGCAGAGCATATAGAGGTTGTCTTCCCAGCGGCGTTCCAGGATAAGAAAGGGCAGCCATCCATCCGCGAGGCGTTCGTCCATTTGCTGCAGCACGTCGTCGGTTTCTTCCGGTTTGAAGATTGCCAGCTTTCCGCTCACCTGCAGCGCGCTGGCATTTTGCTCCGCGTCTTTGGAGAGCGGCGCCAATTCCGAGGGCCAAACGCAGCCCGGGTCAGGTTTCAGGAAGCCGCCCTGCAGCATGGAAGTGAGCCCCTGAATGCCGTTCAGACCGGCCAGGATTTTGTACTCCTCCAGAAACAGCGGCCTGGCATAAGAAATCTTGTCATAGCGCATCACTTTGAAGGCCGGGTCGCGTTTGTAGCCGCCGCTGTTCGACTCGTCCTTCAGTAAAAAGACGCGCGCGCTCGAGCCGGCGGCTTCGGGAATGGCGTAATCGCGGTTTCCGGCTGTCAGCCAGGTGTCCAGCGGCTCAGCCAGATAGAATCCGTTTTGGGGGGTTAGTTTTTTCTCTATCATTTTGTCCGTAAATTCCGGCTATTTTACCATTTTTGTCTGGGTGTTTCGTGGAAGATATCAAGATCCTTGGATGCCAGCTCCTGGAACCAGGCTGCCAGCGGGTGCGCGGGGTCAAGCGTTTCCAGCAGGCTGGCGGCGTTTTTCCACTCGGTTTGTTTCAGCACCTGATTGTACTGCTCCTGCCACAGGCGGACCCGGGAGGGCTTACGCGAAGGCGGTTCCAGCAGGGCGGAAATTTGACCCAGGGCGAACATCATATCGCCGGCGCCGTTCCAGGCCAGACGCGAGCGGGCAACCCCGGGCCGGGCGAGCGCGAGCAGCGTGCGTTCCAGCGTCTGAAGGTGGCGCGTCAGCTGGTGCAGCGACTGGTGGATTCCGCTGAAGGCGGATTGGTTCATTTGGATCAACCAGCGCAGTGGGCGGGAGGGGGCTTGTTCCTGCTCCTGCCAGAAGACAAAGAATTGGGTCTGGGCTTGTTCCGCGAGGCTAATCATCTCGCGTACATTCTCCGGGAAGACGCCCGTTTCCTGCAGGCGGCGCCAATCCGCTACAAGCTGAGCAAGGGCTTGCACGCAGGCTGTTAGGGCGTCTGGCAGCTTGTTGGCGCGCGTGAATTCAGCCAACGCCTCCCAGCGCATTTGTTTCAGGAGGGTCAGGGCGGGCTGCAGCGCGGCGTGCCAGGTTCTCTGGGCGTTGTGCGCGGCTGTGACCAGATGCCAGCCCTGAAAAACAGCTGGCGGCTCCGCGCCCATTGCTGTGCCCGCGTCGAGCTGGGATTCTTTCCAGCGCTTCAGGTAGTCAAGAACTTCCAGCGCCTGAACGACGTTTTGCCTGTCCGCGGGGGGGAAGGCTGCCGCTTCCACCGCCTGAGTTTGGGCGGGAAGCGGAGTGAAGAGGGTTTCAAAGCCCTGGGCTAAGAGGCGGTACTGACCGTAAAGCCCAGGCAGAAGCGACTTTAGCCGGGATAGCGCCTGCGGCAAGTCCTGGTCCCCGCACAAGGCCTGGTGAAAGCCAGCAAGCGCATCTTTCTGGGCGGCGTTCATTCTGGTGGAAGCCGCGGCTGTGCGGAATTCGATGGTGATTTCACCATAGTCTACCCAGGGGATGGGCCACTGATTATTCTCTGCCAGCAGGCGCAGCATTTCCCCGTCCGAGGCCGCAGCCAAGGCTTCGGCACACTGCACCAGGCTGGCAAGCCAGGCGGGTTGGCTCAGGAACTTAGCCAGGTCCGGTTTGCGTTCCAGCAGACCGCGCCCGAATGCGTTTACGCTTTGCCAGGGTTGAGGACCGCGCGAAAGCTCGTCCATCCAGCCTTTCAAGGCTTCGATGCCTGCGGAAATCTCCCGTAAGTAAGGCATCGTCGGCTCCAGCAGGAAGAAATTCTTCAGGGCGTCCCGGCTTTTATTTAGCTCGCCTTCGGTCCAGAAGGTCAGGATTTCGCGGGTTTTGGCAAGTTCCAGGTTAAGCGCCTGGGACAGGGATTGGGGCAGGTTCGTCAGGTGCGCGCCAGGTGAGCGCAGCAGGTCGCGCAGGAGCAGGAGCTTATCTCCCAGCATTTCGCCGGCGCCAAGATTCTGCCAGTTGGAGAGGAGCGCATCCAGATTGGAGGCAAAAGTTTCCAGGGCGGCGGCTGCGTCTATCTCAGCCGGGAATTCCTGGCGGGTGTGCAGCAGGCGCGCGTATGTGTCATCCAGCCAGGCGCGCAGCTGCTCCAGCAGCGTATCGCGCAGGGCATCCGGCACGCCGGCCGCGCTGCGCATAGCCAATTGGATGTTGATCAGGCGCGGAAGGTTCCCGGAGCTCTCCCGGGCGCCTTCCAATTCCCAAATCGCAGCGGGCAGGTCGTTGGCGATGGTTTTTTCAAGTACGACCGGAAAAGCCGGCTGGTCCCAGGCGTCCTCCAGGCTGAGCAGGTAATCCACCAACTGCCAGCTTTGGCTTGCGTCTTCCGGCAGGTAAGTGCGCAGCAGTTCGACCAGCGCGTGGACTTCCGGGTAGGCGTTTGCCTGCGCGAGGCTGAGGGCGAAGCGCCGTACGGACTGCAGGGCGGTCTGGGTTTGTACCTGCACGCCCAGCCTGCCCAGCGCCTGCTTGAGCTCAAGAATGTCCTGCAGTTCCGCCAGGCTGTTAATCTGTCGGGAACTTTTATCAAATGCCAGTTGGTACTCCTTGATGCGCATGGAGAGGTGCGCTTCCATGTACTCCACGCGGTGCTGCAGCTGCAGCAGCGCCTCAGGCGTGAGGTTCGCGTCCTCCTGCGGCCAGTCAATTTCGGAAATAAGATCCGGGGCAATCTGGTTCAGCAGCAGGCTGCCCTCGCTGACGAACTGTTGGTAGTCCAGCCTTACCGGGTGCTGCGGGTGCTGCGCTTCGTCGGGGTCAAAAAACAAGCCGTTGCCCCAGTCGATGAATGAGAGCGTATTCGTGGTCTCATCCCAAAAGATGTGTTCCATCTTGACGTCATTCCAGGCAATACCCAGCGCGTGTACCCGCGAAAGCAGTGTAAACAGACTGGAGAGCACTTTCAGGACCAAAGTCTGCGAGAAGGAGGCGTTCTTCTGGAGCAGATTCTTCAGCAGGTTGGAAATCGCAATTCCGCGCACTTCTTCGCTTACGATAAAGAGAGCCGCTGTTTTGGAAGTCCCCTCAGGGCTTTGGTCCAGGAGCAGCGGTGTGTGCACGGTCAGATTGTTGCGGCGCACGTCGAGCCCGTTCAAGGCTGCCAGCACTTTGCCTTCGTTCTCAATCTGGACGGCCTGGCGCAGGATGGTGCCGCCGGAAACGTTCTGCACCGGGCGCTTCATCAGCCCGCGCTCCCGCCCGAGTTCAGTTTGCACGCGCAGAACTTCGCCAGCATCCCCTTTTCCTATCTGCTCGCGCAGCTGCCAGTGGTATTTGCGTCCAAAAACGGTACTTGCCATGCCGCCATTATAAACGAGTTGGAAACCTGAAGAATCCGGGCAAGAGGCTGCTTTTTTGGTTGGGAGGAATGGAGAAAAATGCCTGGCGGGAAAAGGCAGGCATGCAGGCGCTAACAGGCACAGAAAAAGGCATCTCTGTGCCTTTTTTCCTATCAAGCGGCGTTATTCATTTCCGTGCAGGGCAAGATAACGCGCTTCCAGAACCGGATGGTCGACGAAACACTGCCAGCGCACAGAATAAACCGCGCTGTAAATGCCATATTCAGGGTTTTCAAAAGTAACCATAAAGGGCTCCAGGAAATCCAGAATATGGATCTTGACCAGCGCATCCTGTTCATCCGTCCAGATTTGCTGGTGTTCGGATGTAATCGTATTGATATCTACAGTGTACCCGTCATTGACGTATTGGTTATAGATATAATCTACCAACTGCTTCCGCATGGAAACGCGGTCCACGTAGCCAAAGGAGACATCGAAGGCGTCGGGGCATAGGACCATCAGTCCGTCTTCATCGTAGTACTCCCCCATAAGGATTTCCTCGTATCCGGCAACCATCGCGCCAAAACCGTTCAGGCCGGCCTGAGCATCGTTCAACTGGCTCTGCAAATTATCTACCTGACCCTCCAACTCGGTGATACGTGCGGCCGACTCCGCGGATTGGGCGGCCTGCGACTGCAGCTGCGTAATCTGGGCTGCAAGAGCTTCTTTTTCGGTTGTGAGCGCCTGTTTATCGGCTTCCAGGTCCTGAATGTCACGCTGTAAGCTGTTGACTTCTACGGCGTAGGAGCTCAGGGTCGGGGAATAATCCACTTGCGGCTCCTGGGCTGTCTGCGGAAAACAGGCGGATAAGGTGAAACCCATAAATATACACAGCATAGGTAGCGTCTTGCGCATAGGAATCTCCTTCTTAAGTTGTAAAAACAATGGCTGAAACTGACACAATCTTACCATACTACTATCCCGGCATGGATTGTGAATGCGGAAAAACCGAGGCTCAATATCTTTTCCCGCTATGGAAATCAATCTGTACGGTGCAGGACCACCTATGATCAAAAAGCGGCTTGATGCAGTTTTATTTCGCATTTGCTTGCCCGAAGAAGAGTTGATGCGTCTATACGAGTCCTATACCAGCAGAACCAGACAATCCATAGAATCTTTCATGAAATAATTGAAGTCCAGTTTGTGGAGAACTTTCGTGCTGCATAAACGTGAAAATGAGCAGTGCCTGCGGATGACTTTGATTGGAAAGGGATATCTGAAATGAAAAAACACGGCATTATTTACTTTTTGGTTTTTCTAACCGGCGCGGGATTGGTTTCGGGCTGCGCCAACAGCGCTTCCTCTGCCAGCACGACCACCAATGATATTGGCCAGGTGACAGAAATCACCCTGACCAATACTGTTGAAGCCTCGGGTTCCGTTACGCCCCGGCAGATTGCGACTGTGAACTGGACGCTCAGCGGCACAATCGCAACGGTGCCGGTGGTAGTAGGGCAGCAAGTCGCGCGCGGCGACATTCTGATGACCTTGGATACCAGTTCCCTCCCGGAGAGCCTGAAAAAGGCGCAAGAACAGCTGGCGGAGTTCACTTCTCCCTCTGCTGTGGCGGCAGCCCAGCAAAAAGTCCTGGAGGCGCAGTCCGCCTATGACACTGCGGTTCAAAACCGGAAATACCTGGATTACCAGGACGAGGATGTGATTGAGAACGCCCATGCTGAATACATCCTGGCCAAGGCAAAGTACGACGACGCTTACGAAAACTACCAGAACTGGGAAGACGAAGACTACAGCGACCATTACGATACCGACCTTGCGACCGCATACACCGCTCTCTATCAGGCCAAAACCGAAATGGAGACAGCGGAATACCTGTACGATCTGTATAAGTCACAATCTTCGGCACAAACGTACAGTGAATACGACAACGCGGTACTTGTTACAGGCAGCGCGTTAACTGAAGCCCAGAATTACCTGACACTCATCTCCGGCGGCGACATTCCGGATGACGCGACCAGCGCTTCCATCCAAACGTACCGCCAGGCATTGGAAACATTGGACGGGATCAACCTGCGGGCTCCCTTCGACGGGTCCGTCGCCGCGATTTATGATGAACCTGGAATCCTGGTTTCGAATAACCACACCAGCGTCAAACTGATTGACCGTTCCGCGCTGTATGTCGGGATCTCGCTGGAAGAAAGTGAGGTTACACAAGTTTCAGTCGGCCTGCCTGCAACGGTTACGGTCGATATTCTCCCTGAGCTCCCCCTCAGCGGGCATATTTGGAGCATTGATCCGGTCGGAACAGTTTCCAACGGCATGGTGTATTACGAAGTGGAAGTAGAGCTCGACAAGACCAACGACGCCATTCCAATCAACGCGAGCGCTTCGGTCTCCATTCAGATTGGGGAACCGCAAACCAAACTCCTTGTGCCTGCCAGCGCGGTTCAGAGCGATGATGCCGGCGAGTTTGTCCAGGTCATCCGGAACGGCAGCTACGAGCGTGTGGACGTCGTCAGTGGGACCATTCTGTCGGACGACACAGTGGTCGTTAGCGGCGACCTTACCGTGGGGGATTTCGTCCTGCTGATTATTGAAGTCTCCTCGACAGAGGAAAGCTCCGGCGCAGGTTTAGGCATCCTGGGAGGGGGCGGCAACCGCGGAGAGATACCTTCCGGCGGCGGTGAAATGCCCCAGGGCGGTCAGCAGCCTCCCAGCGGCAGCGCGCCACAAAATCCATAGAGGCTCAGGATGATTGAGACGCAGGAAGTATCCAAAACTTATCGCTTGGGCGATACAAAAGTGCGCGCGCTGCGCAAAGTGAACCTGAAAATTGAGGACGGCGAGATGCTGGCAATTATCGGGCCTTCCGGTTCCGGGAAAAGCACCCTGATGTCCATTCTTGGCTGTCTGGATGTGCCCACGAAAGGCGTCTACCTGATTGACGGTCAGCCGGTGGAAAGTCTTAGCGAAAACCAACTGGCCGCCATCCGGCGCAATAAAATCGGGTTTGTTTTTCAGCAGTTCAATCTGCTTCCGCGCACGACTGCTATCGAGAATGTGATGCTGCCCATGTATTACAGTGGAGTGAGACCAAAAGTCCGCCGGCAAAACGCGCTGGAAGCGCTCGCGATAGTTGGTTTATCCGAGCGCGCCTACAGTCACCCGAACCAACTTTCCGGCGGTGAGCAGCAGCGGG
>DAONFX010000074.1:0-9442 GCA_035403825.1 Anaerolineaceae bacterium | reverse complement strand
ACTGTCCACGAGGCCTTCCACATTGCCTCGACGGGCCGGCCCGGTCCGGTGCTGATCGACATTACGAAGGACGTATTGCAGGGCCAGGCACACTACGCGCCGGTGGGCGAAATTCACCTGCCCGGCTACAAGGTGGTCACCGACGGTCACGCCGGCCAGATCCGCCGCGCCGCGCAGATGATGTGGGAAGCCAAGCGGCCGCTGGTGTACGGCGGCGGCGTTTCGCTTGCCCCCAATGAACAAGGCACACCCCAACCGGGCATCTCCGGCTCCACTGGCGACCTGACCAATTTTGCCCCTGTGGGCAGTTCTAACGTGGTCTTGCTGGGTGAGCTGCCGGTGGGCGCAAGCGTGGAAACCGAGCAGCAGTTTGTAGTGAACGTCAGCACCGTGCCCGGCGCTTACCCGCTGAAAGTCTCCCTGGTCTACACCGCCCCGGGCGGCACCCGCGCGGTGGACGATCAGTTGATTACCCTGCTGGTCTATGCCCTCCCCCAACTGGAAGTCAGCTTCTACCGCGATCCAGGCATGTTTTATAACGGCATGATGACCGCGCTGCCCATCCAGATTACCAACCTTTCGCGCAAAACCACCGTGCTTGGAAACATGACCGTCAGCTCCGAGAACGCTGACCTGCAAAACAACACCAGCCTGGTAGGTACTTTGGATCCCGGCGGTTACTTTACCTGGGACGTGATGTACACGCCTTTTGGCGAGGGACCGACAAAGATTCACGTGTCAATCAATTACACCGATGACTTCAACCAGCTGCGCGTGTATGAAACTGCGCTCGAGATCGAGGTACAGCCGCCCATGGAAATCCCGCAGGAACCGCTTCCCGGAGAAGGCGAGATGCCGGTTGAGCCTGAACAGCCGGTCGGCTTCTGGGCAAAGATCTGGAACGTGATCAAGGGCTTTTTGGGCATCGGCACAGGCAGCAGCACGGAACAACCTGTGGAAGTGCCCATGGAAGAAGGCTCTAAGAACGTTCCCTAAGCCGTGGAAAACACGGCACATCATTTTCTGATTAAGTGAGCACGTGAAGGATTTGTATGCGATTTAGTGATCTCGTCAACCTGATTGTCGCTAACCTGGCACGCAGGAAGGGCCGCGTCCTGCTCACCGCTGTCGGGGTAGTCATTGGCACCGCCGCGGTGGTCACGCTGGTCTCTCTTGGCGCGGGCCTGCAGAAGAACGCCACCGAATCCCTGTGGGGCATCAGTGACTTATCCAATATCACGGTCTACCCGGGTTATCCGATGGAGATAAAGGGCGGCGGTGGGGGCGGCGGTGGCGGAGGAAATGGCTCTGACCAACAGGAACTCGTTCTGATTACCCCCTCAGTAATCGAGCAGATCAAAGCCATTCCAGGCGTCAAACGCGTCATCATTCAGGACTATATCGCCGTGGGTTCCGAAATTACTTTTGACAAGCTGACCTCCTGGGGGAATTTCCAGGGCGTGGATGTGGCGGACCTGGCTGATATGAATCTGGAAGCTTCCCAGGGCACTACCGAACTCGGGCGGGGCAAGCTGGTCATCGGGGCGTACATCAACCGCAACTTCTACGACCCCAACCCCAGGCCCAACGCGGACCCCATCGAGCCGCCGGACTTGATGGGCAAGGTACTCAAGGTAACCTTAATCAAATGGAACCAGGACGGCACGGAGACCCGCCGTTCTTACAACATGGAAGTGGTCGGCGTGCTGAAAGAAAGCAAAGGCGAGTCGGACTACAACATGTATATGACCCTGGATGAGCTGACCCGCTGGAATGAATGGGGCATAGGCCGGAAAATCAACCGCGAGAAGGAAGGCTACAATCAGGTTTTGGTCAAGGCGGAAAGCCCGAAAGAAGTCGTCGCGATTAGCGAACAAATCATCAACATGGGTTTGCAGGCTTATACCCCGCAGGCCATGGTGCAAGGGATCAATTCTTTTTTCACCATCATGCAGATTATCTTTGGCGGCGTCGGAGCGATCGCGCTGCTGGTGGCTGCGATCGGCATCGCGAACACGATGACCATGTCCATTCTGGAGCGCACTCGCGAAATCGGCATCATGAAAGCCATCGGCGCGACGAACAACAATATCCTGACCATCTTCCTGGGCGAAGCGGCCGGTATCGGTTTTGTCGGCGGGGTCGGCGGGGCAGCGCTTGGCTGGATTATCAGCGCGGTGATTAACGTTTTTGCCAGCTCTTACCTCGCCAGCCAGGCTGCCAGCAACGGATACATGAGCTCCACACCGATCGCGACCGCCACCCCCTTCTGGCTCCCGATTTTCTCGATTGTGTTTGCCACGCTGGTGGGCTTGCTCTCCGGGCTCTACCCGGCCCTGAACGCAGCAACTCTCGTACCGGTGGACGCGCTGAAGTACGAATAGAGTTGCCCGTCCTCCCTTCCGGTTTCGAGGCAAGACCTCGAAACTGGCAATAATTCAGCCAGCACACCCCCAAGGGAGTTTCAGCCTAAGACTCGAGCAGGCACAAACCAAGGATAGACCGCGCCCTTTTGCGGCCTATCCTTTCATTTCTTCCTGATGATGAATTCCGAAACGTCGACTGCGTTCTGCTGCCGGGCAAATTTTAGGAACTCTCGTCAGCAAATCCGCTGATGACCGGGTCAACCAGTTTACTTAACGACGAACGGCAGGCAGGTATGCGAAAACCACTGCGTAGCGATCTTGATATTCGGAGTATCATCGATGATCATATTCCATTGGAAGAACAGCTGAAGATAACCAATCATAACCCTGCCGTTGTTGCTGAAAGCGATATCGCTGTAGTAACCGGTCGTGGACTGGTCGTTTCCATCCACCAGGTACTGGTCCCATCCATTTCCAGGCAAGCCCACGCGCCCGGGCCAATAAGCAACGTACAGCCGCTGTCTGCTGGAAGCATCATCAATTAACTTATTGTTATAGGATATGACCGGAAAGTTGCGGTTATCAAAAGCGATGTGGAACCTGGTGTCGCTGATGCTATCAATCCAGTTATCGACATCCCCACAATCCCAGGTAAAAATGTTTTCCCCAAGAAAGTTTTTATCTGTTCCACAGTTCCCGCCCGACCCCACGTAACTGGCGTGCATCAGACTATCATAGTCCGAGCCGGGACTGCCTTTGAGAGTATACGCAGCCGCCAGATCACTTGCATCCCTGCCAACAGCCATATCTACTTTTGCGCCAACGGTAGTGGGTGATGCAGGGGCGTCCAGGTCGATGCAGCGCCAGGTAAAACCCGTCTCTCCACAGTTGCTCGGCTTCAAGCCAGCGGTTTCCCAGGGATAAGCATAACGGATGGCATTATCTTTATAATACAGGAGCCTGCTCGTGCCATCTTTATAAGTCAGGGCTGGCGCTCCCATCAAGCCGCCGGCAGCAGTTTCCTCGATGACAATACAGTCGTAGCCGCTACTGACACCCGACCTACAAGAATCGTTGGAACCGCCTTTGAAATAGATATACACCAACTTGTAGACTGGGAAATCGACACCGACTTTTAATGTCACCGCACCCCGGAAGTGACCACCTATCCTCGCAATGGAAGGGGAACCAGCCAACGCTACAGTTTCGCCAAATTCCCCAAAGTCCAGCAAAACTTCGCTGTCACTACTGATAAATTCCATGCTGTGGGTGTACTCTCTCGTGTTTCCCCACAGATTCCCACCAGCGGCGTATGAATAACCAACCGAAAAGGTATCCGGGTAAGTTTCAGTCGCCAGATTGCTGATATTCATGAATGGGAATGTTGTTGCGGTGGAATCGCAGTGCCAGGCATTGTCCGGCCCGCAATTACCCGGCGAATCTTCCGTGGCCTCCCAGACCCAATAGATAGCGTTATGGTTTTCCTGGACATACATCATCATTGGGATTTCGCGTTTACCAACAAAAATTGTGGAAATGTTAACCGCTTCATCAGCATTTTCCTCGATTGTGGCGACGCTCCAGGTATTGTAGATTTCCGCATCGACCGCTGAATCGGCACTGACGCTCACGCCGCTGGTCATCAGGGTCAATATCAGAGCGGCAATAACAAACAGCCTAATTTTCATGATCTGCTCCTTGGTAGTATTGATTAATACTTGCTGGACGCCTGAATCGTTATGTTAAGTTCCCGAAGACGCGGACTAATTAATAGTCCTGAAGGACAGGTTTTTGTCGAGTGAATGGATATCTATATAGTAGTACTCCCCAACATAAAAAGCAATAGTAATGCGGATTAAATTTACCATCCGGGCTATCTGAATCGTCGGTTAATCCATTTTTGGAGCCTTGCATGCTGGTGTGCCTCAGGCGTCCGGCTGAGGAAACAAGCGTTTTCGAGATGGCGCGAAGCTTGCTTCTTCTCAGGCCAGGAAGAGAGACCGAATGCGCGGGGGAGACCATGCAGGAAATCTCCATCCCGGGACAAAAGAAAACAGGCTGGATGTGGATCCAGCCTGTTATGGCTTAAAGAATTGGCTGTGGATTTAGCCCTTGACCGCACCTTGCGTCAGGCCGCCCACAATCTGATCCTGCAGGATAAGGTAGATGGCCATAATAGGTACAGCCGCAATGAGCGCTCCGGCAGCGAACACACCCCAGTTCTGGGTATACTGCCCGGCGGTGAAGATTTGCAGACCCACCATCGCGGTTTGCATCTCGCGTTTCGTCAACAGCGTGCGGGCGATAATAAATTCGCCGTAAGTACCGATGAAGCTGAGAATGCCGATAACCGTCAGGATTGGACGCAGCAGCGGCAAGATGAGCTTGCTGAAGACCTGCCAATCCGTGGCGCCGTCCACATGCGCGGATTCATCGATATCGCGCGGGATGGTATCCATGTAGCCCTTCATCAGCCAGATATTCATGCCCATCGCGCCGCCAGAATATACCAGGATCAAACCGGCGTGCGTGTTCAGCCCCAAAGCGGGAATGACATCGCCGATTTGCTTGACAATCGAGAACAACGCCACGATTGCCAGCAGGTTCGGAAAGCTTTGAATAAGTAAAATGGCTTTTAGCAGCCCCTGCCTGCCGCGGAAGCGGAAACGCGAGAACGCGAAAGCTGCCATGGTCGTCAGGGAGAGCGTCAGCAGTGTGGATAGAATTGAAACTTTCAGGGAGTTCTTCAGCCAGGTAAAGAACGGAAATACCGGGTTGGTCGTCAGCTCCCGAAAGTTGGAAAGGTCTGCGTTGGCGGGAATAAGCTGCTGGTTTGCCATGTCAGTCACCGGGTTGACTGCCGCTGAAACAATCCAGAGCACCGGGAAAATGCTGAAAGTGACCAGGACAATCGCAAGCAGCCAGCGCAAAATCAGCCCTGCCCGTTTGCTGCGTTTGATAGATTGGGGCTTATTAGACATTTTCTCCAACCTCCTCCCACATATTCGTGAACCTGAATTGAGCCAGGGACATGATGGCAATCAAAACGAACAGAACCAAAGAGATTGCTGAAGCATATCCGTACTGGACGCCGCGGCCGCTGGCAAACGCCAGGTTGTACACGTAACTGATGATGATGTCCGTGTAGCCAGCCTGGGTCGTAGCCGTCGGAATGGGCGGACCGCCGTTGATAAAGGCGTAAATCAGGTTGAAATTGTTGAAATTGAAGATGAACGAAGCAATCATCAATGGACCAACGGAAACCAACAGCAGGGGCAGGGTAATATTCCAGAAGCGCTGCCAGCCTGTGGCGCCGTCCACCTCGGCGGCTTCATAAATATCGCTTGGAATGGACTGCAAAGCACCGCTGGTCACCAGCATCCAATAGGGATAACCCAACCAGGTATTGACAATCAGGATGGCTGTACGGGCCAACCACGGAACGTTGAACCAATCAGGGGAGACCCCGAACACACTTTCCAGGATGCGGTTGACGATACCAAGATCCGGATTGAGCATACCGCGCCAAATCAGGATGGTGATCAGGCTGGGGATGGTATATGGAATCAACAGCAGCGAGCGCAGCAGTTTTTTGCCTTTGAAGTTGGGATCTCCATAAATAATAGAAATCAACAAGCCCACACTAAACGTCAGGAAAAGGCTCATGAAGGCAAAGAGGAAGTTCCACACAACAATTGTCGCCAGAGGTCCGCGCAGCCCGGGAGCGGTAACAAACTGCACGAAGTTTTTCGTGCCTACCACGGCGGAGTAGCCGGGGATGAGCTTGTCGCCGTTCCTGGCAGTATAAGTGCCTTCGATATCCGTGTAAACGACCCCGGTTTGCTGGTTGGTAAACGTGTTGGTATCCGGGTCATACACGAACAGGGGCAGAAGTTCAGCTGCTTCGGATGGGCTGCGCACCTGGATGGTCTTTTCCGGGTTGCCAAACTTGATGTTGGTCAGGTTTTTATCGGTCGCCGCAGTAATGCGGTTTAAGCGCGTATAGCCTTCAATCGTTAATGGCGCGCCTTCCTCATCAAGTTCCCCAATCCCGTTTTGCCCCGGTACCACCTCAAGCGTATGGTCATCCGCCTTGGCATCCACCATCCGCACAATGCTGGTATTGCCTTCAGCGTCCTTTAACCACAGCAGATAATTATTTTCCGGCGAACGATATGCGACCCACTGGTAAGCCTTACCTGTTTCAGGCAGGTAGGTCTGCGCTTTAATCTGGGCAATGGCCTGTGTTTGCGTGATCAGGTGTGCATCACCGTAGTTGGTAAAAGCATTGTAGATGGTGTAAAGGATGGGGAAGATGGAGAATAAAAGCCAGGCAGCCAAACCGACAGCCATCCAGCGGAACATATGAGCTTTTGGAACCAGAAAGGCGAAGCTGATAATTGCGATGATCAATACGAATACTATCCCGAGCGGGATATACCCCAGGGAAAATAATCGATAGGTGAAGTATCCAAGGAGCGCATCAACAATTAGGACAATTGCGGTAGTGATTATTGAGGAAACACCAGAAATCGTTCGCTTTGCAAACTTAGCTTTCGTGATAGTCGTTTCACCCATTACCTGTCACTCCTTTCATTGCGAAGCACACTATGTGTTGCGAAGCATGCGATATGTTGCGAGGAACTGTGTGAAGCGCAACATACACGATATTAAATTGTCAGGAGGAGACCAGGGAAACCCGGTCTCCTCGTTACTTCAGAGACAGACTATGGAACGATGATCTCGAGGGTTGTGGTTTCGGGATCAAAGATGAAGGTTACATTGCCGTCAGCAGCAACCGTGAACTTGTAGTTGGCATCGCCGTCGCCGTAGGAGACAGCCCAACCGCCGTCGAGAGCTACTTTACATTCGTAATCGCCAGCGGGGATCAGGAAAGTGCCGGTGTATTTGCCGTCGTCGCCCTTGACCAGCGCAGTCTGAGCGCAGTAAGGCATCCAGTCAGAGGCGCAGCCAACTTTGGTCTGGTAGGAACCAGGCACATTGACCATGCCCTTGGAGGCAATCGCGATCTTGATGTTGTTGGCAGCATCGGTGTAGGCAACTTCAGGGGTCTTTTCACCATTGAAGATGAAGGTCAGGGCATTGCCCCAATCGGACCAGACAGCGCCCATTTCAGGGATAGCGGGCATCGGCAGTGCGCCTTCGCCGGCTTCGGCAATCGCGAGCAAGTCCGGATCATCCATTTTCTCGAGCGCGGGTTTGTAGGCGGGAGCACGGGGATCGGCTTCGTAGAGCTTGAGCATCGCTTCTTCGGTCGCGACGAATTCAGTCAGGAAGGACTGTGCAAGCAGGATGTTCTCGCTGAAGGCATTCACGACAAAGCCCTGGACGCCGAGGAAGGGCGTTCCGCCATCGGGGAACTTGGTGATGGCGAAGGGAGTGCCGGCTTCACGCAGGTTCTTGATTTCCCACGGGCCATTCATGAAGAAAGCCACGTTGCCGTCTTTGAACATGGATTTGGCAGTAGTATTGTCGGTGTTGTTGGAAAGCGTGCCGTCATTGACCCAATCCAGCGCCATTTGGCCGAATTTGATCATGCCTTCACCGCCGACGCCGATATCCGCAGGATTGTAGTCACCATTGGCATCCAGACCGAAGATGTAGCCGCCCTGAGAGGTCATCCAGGGATATGCATCGTAGGAAGTACCGCCGAGCACGATACCGTACTCAACTTTGCCGTCAGCAATCAGCTGCTGGCTGATGTCATGAACTTCCTGCCAGGTGGTGGGAGGGGTGGGGACGAGCTCGGTGTTGTAGAAGAAACCGAGGTTTTCCTGGGCGTAGGGCATACCATAGAGCTTGCCTGCATAGGTGAAAGCTTTAATGGCGGATTCAAGGAAATCGGCTTTCTTGGCGCCAAGGTCGATTTCGGCGGCCAGACCGGAGGCAACGAGCGCCGGCATCTGGTCATGGGCAATCACGATAATATCGGGACCTTCGCCAGCGGGAGCCGCAACGGTGAACTGGTCACGAATACCGGAGATATTCTCGACGACCACGTCCACGTTGTACTCGGCTTTGAACTGTTTGCCCAATTCAGCAAGAACGGGGGCGCGCTGTTCGTCAGCCCAAATGCGCAGGGTACCGGCGGATGCTTCGGTCGGGGCTTCGGTCGGAGCTTCGGTAACGACGGGAGCCTCAGTCGGGGCTTCGGTCACAACAGGGGTCTCTGTTGCGGTGGCGCAGGCGCCGAGCACCAGAGAGGCAATCAATAAGATTGCGACAAGCATTACACTTTTCTTCATTGGTTTCTCCTTTGAAACAGTTGAATGATTTGGCTGTGTTTGCCGGTTTTAGTGGACATCCTGACCTCAATTGAGGAGCGGTGAAACGGGCTGCGGGTTCTCCACGCGCAGCGCGCCTCTGTGGTTCGCCAGGTTTTCTGGAGCCAGGGTGTTTTCAATGTGATTGCTCGCGGCAGCATAACGTTCCAGTTCTTCGTCGCTGAAGAGCGACATCAACCTGTCAACGAGCGCAAGATATTCGGGATACACTTCCTGGAAGAGCAGGCTCCCTGATTTACTCAGCGAAAGCTGGAAGCTGCGCCTGTCCGCCGGGTGCGCCTTGCGCAGGACCAATCCGTCCTTCTGCATGCCTTGTACAACACGCGTGGTGTTGGACTTGGTGCAGAGCATCAGGTCGCTCAACTCGATGTAGTTTATGCCGGGGTGGTTGTAGATGTGCAGGAGGGCGTAGAAGCGGGGTATCGACAGGTTATAGCGGCTCAGAAAAGCCTTCTCGTGGTTGTCGATATGAAGGAAAATTGCCTTCAACGATTCGTAAAAAATCATGCGTTCCGGTGCCATTTCCCTGATGACTAAGCGCGAATGCATTTAGTAAACATATCAACTATTTTAATACAAATCTTATGTTTGTCAAGATTTAATCTAACGTTAATAGAAACTCTGGCAAAACTTTGGCGCTAATCATTCTATTCCCTGATTGAAGTTTCCGGATTGGCTTGGCCGGAGCGGTGAACTTCGAAGGCGGCAAGGGGTGGATTTTCTTGACGTTTTCCAGCCGGAATGTTAACCTTAGCGCATGTCGATTATCTC
>DAONFX010000073.1:0-9634 GCA_035403825.1 Anaerolineaceae bacterium | reverse complement strand
CCGTTCTTCCAAGCCGTAGTCCGCCAGCGTCAGACGGTTGGCGCGGAAGGTATCGGTTTCGATCACATCCGCGCCGGCTTCCAGGAAGGCGGTGTGCACCTTTTCTATCGTCGCGGGGGAATTGAGCACCAGACAGTCGTTGCACCCAACCAGGTGCTTGCCGCCGAAATCCGCTTCCGTCAGGTTCATCGTCTGCAGCGTGGTGCCCATCGCGCCGTCAAAGACCAGGACGCGCTCTTTTAGCGCATCCAGGTAGGCTGTTTTTATCGTGATTCCTGCGTCATCCGGACTCATACGGCACCTCAAGCTCCTACAAAAAAAGCCTCGTAATGGAGGCATTCAGCGTCTTGCCAGCCTCATCTTCCAGAACATGTCTGCCGGAATTGGCACCCGAACCAGCGGGTTGCCGAAGCTTCATAGGGCCGGTCCCTCCACTTCTCTGGATGAGTTGAATGGTGGAAGTTTAACATAGCAGTGGATGCGCGTCAATTCCTGGGAAGCGGCCTGTAACGCCTATGCGGTTAAAATACGTTATAATTTCGACATGAAAAACCCTGAGCGCGTGCTTCCCCCTTTTAAGGAATTCCTGCCTGTCTTCCTTATTCTGCTGGCGGTGGGGGGAGGCGGCCTGGCGTTGTTACTCAATCTCACCCTGCCCACGCTCGGCCCGCGCTGGCTGTTTTTTTTCCTGCTGGTGCTCTTAGGCTCCGGCGCAGCGCTGCCGGCTGCCTACTTCCTGAATTTGCGTTTTCCCACCACTCCCCCTGCCGAGCGTTCCGTGATTATGCGCGAAGCTTTGTGGGCCGGCGTTTTTGTCAGCCTGCTGGCCTGGCTGCGCATGGGTCGGGTGCTCACCCTTCCGCTGGGTGTCATCATTGCCGCCGTGTTCGTGCTGGTCGAGCTGCTGCTGCGCCTTTGGGAACGCAGCCGTTGGAAACCCCAAAATCCTGTAGCATAATTTATGGAAGCGTTGCGCCAAATTCCCTCGGTAGACCGTCTGCTGACGCATACGCTGACCGGGGAACTTATCGCCTCTTACGGTAGAGGGTGGACTGCCAACGCTCTGCGTGAAGTTCTGTCCGCATGCCGTGAGGAGCTGCGCGCGGGGCAAGCCCTGCCAACAGAGGAAGCCTTAATTTCCCGCGCTGCTGCGCTTTTGGCCAGGCAGTCCGCGCTCTTCCCGGTGCAGGTCATCAATGCCACCGGCGTGATTGTGCATACCAACCTGGGCCGGGCTCCCTTGAGCCAGCAAGCCCAATTGGCGCTCGGCGCGGCAGCCGCCGGCTACTCCAACCTGGAGTACGAGCTGGAAACTGGCAAGCGCGGCACGCGCAACGACCGGGTGGAAAGCCAGCTCACCCGGCTGACCGGCGCGGAAGCGGCCCTGGTTGTGAACAACAATGCCGGCGCGGTGCTGCTGGCGCTCAGCGCGCTCGCGCGGCGCAAAAAGGTGGCGGTTGCCCGTTCGCAGCTGGTGGAAATCGGCGGAGGGTTTCGCGTTCCGGACGTACTGCATGAATCCGGGGCACGCCTGCTGGAAGTCGGGACGACCAACCGCGTGCACCTCAGCGATTATCAGTCGGCACTGGAGCAAGGCGCGCAGCTGCTGCTCCTGACCCACCATTCGAATTTTAAAATCATCGGCTTCGCGTCCGAGCCTGGCATCGCGGAACTTGCCGGGCTGGCTTCGTCCGCTGGCGTGCCGCTGGTTTTTGACCAGGGCAGCGGCGCCCTACTGGATACCGACCAATACGGCCTGCCGCATGAAATGACTGTGCAAGAAGCCTTGCAAGCCGGCGCTGACCTGGTGTGTTTTTCAGGCGATAAATTGCTGGGCGGCCCACAAGCTGGAATCATTGCCGGCAAAAAGGCCTTCCTGGACAAACTGCGCAAACACGCGCTCTACCGCGCGCTGCGGCCGGATAAACTATGTTTTGCCGCGCTCTCGGCCACACTGGTGCACTACCTGAAAGGCGAAGCCCAAGCCTGCATCCCAATCCACAGTATGCTGGCGCGCGAGGAAAGCTCCCTACGCGTACAGGCGCTTGGCTGGCAGCAGGAGCTCGGGGAAGGCTTGGTCATTCCCGGCCGCTCCACCATCGGCGGGGGCAGCCTGCCCACGGAGACCCTGCCCACCTGGCTCCTCGCGCTGGATGCACGCTCCCCGCAAAAATTCCTCGCACGCTTGCGCGCCTGCCAGCCGGCGGTGATTGCCCGCGTTGAAAACAAGCGGGTCGTATTCGACCCGCGTACCATCCTTCCGGATGAAGACCACAGCTTGCTTCAGGGAATCAGAACAGCCCTCAGGCAGATAAAGGACGAAACATGAAAGCACAAATTGACGCATTAATGCAGCAAAACGGGGCGGACGCCCTCTGGATTAGCGGCGCAGGGCAGCATAACTCCGCCATGGTGTACTTCACCGGCATCGCGCACCTGACCAGCGCGGACTTGTTCGTCATCCCGGGCCGGACGCCTGTTCTGTGCCACGGACCGATGGAACGCGATGAAGCCGCCAAATCAGGTTTTCAGCTCATCAGCTACGCCGATTACGACCTGACCGCGCTCATCAAGGAGACTAACGGGGACCTTGGGTTGGCTTCCGCCCTGCGCTATAAGCAAATTCTGGAGAGTATTGGCCTGACCAAAGGCAAAGTCCTGCTCTATGGTGTGCGCGATATTGGACCGTTCTTCGCTGTAATCCAACAGCTTCAAAAACTGCTGCCCGAATTGGAACTAACGGGCGATGGAAACGACGCCATCCTCCTCGAAGCCCGCGCGACCAAGGACGAACGCGAACTGGAACACATCCGCGCCATGGCGCAGGTGACCACGCGCGTGGTCGGCAACACGCTCGATTTGCTCAGCTCGCATAAGGTCCACGGGGAAACGCTGGTAAAAGCCGACGGTTCCCCTCTGACCGTTGGGGATGTGAAGACCCAAATTAATTTATGGCTCACGAGCTACGGCGCAGAAAACCCGGAAGACACCATCTTTGCCATCGGCAGGGACGGCGGCGTGCCGCACAGCTCGGGCAAGCCTACCGACCCCATCCGGCTGGGTCAGACGATTGTGTACGACATCTTCCCCTGCGAACAAGGCGGCGGTTACTTCTACGATTTTACGCGCACCTGGAGCCTTGGTTACGCTACGGACGAGGTGCACCAGATTTACGACCAGGTTTTGCAGACCTACAATCAGCTCGCCTCCGAGCTGCAGGTCGGGATTAACCCCGCCAGCCTGCAGCTGCGCGCGTGCATGCTGCTGGAGGCCTACGGGCACGAAACCGTGCGAACCAACCCGCGCGTCAGCTCAGGCTATGTGCACTCCCTCGGGCACGGCGTGGGCCTGGATGTGCACGAGAAGCCCTGGTTTGGCCGCCCGAAAGACAACAGCAACATCCTCCAACCCGGGTCTGTCTTCACGCTCGAACCTGGGTTATACTATCCTGAAAAGGGTTACGGTATTCGGCTTGAGGATACCTATTACATCAGCCGGGACGGGGAGTTTTTCAAATTCGCGGACTTCCCGATGGATTTGGTCGTCCCGATGAGAGCAGGATAAGATGAAAGCTCCGCAACTGCGCGTTTTAGCTGTCGAATCCAGCTGCGACGAGACCGCCGCGGCAGTCGTAGCGGATGGCCGCGAGATTCTCAGTTCCATCATCGCCAGCCAGGTGGACCTGCACGCCCAGTTTGGCGGGGTCTACCCGGAAATTGCCTCGCGCGAACACATCAAAGCCGTTTACGCGACAGTAAATGAAGCCCTGCAGCAGGCACACCTGGAGCTGAGCGACGTGGACGGCATTGCCGCAACGCGCGGGCCCGGCCTGGCAGGCTCGCTCGTGGTCGGCGCGAACATGGCCAAAGCGCTCGCGATGGCGGTCGACCGCCCCATCGTGGGCGTGAATCACCTGGAAGGGCATATTTACTCCTCTTGGCTGTACGCGAGCGGCAGCGCCCAAACGCCTGAACCAAATTTCCCACTGGTGGCTTTGCTCGTCTCCGGCGGGCACACCGAACTTATCCTGATGCGCGGGCACCTGGAATACCAGCGTCTGGGAGGAACCGTGGACGACGCTGCCGGCGAAGCCTTCGACAAAGTCGCCCGCCTGCTGGACCTGCCCTACCCGGGCGGTCCTTCCATCCAAAAAGCCGCGCAGGAAGGCAACCCGCGCGCCTTTAACTTCCCTAAAGCCCGCCTTTCCGAACCCTTCAACTTTTCTTTCAGCGGCGTGAAGACGGCAGTACTGCGCACCGTGCAGGATTTGAAAGCCCAGGGCAAAAGCCTTCCGACGGCCGACCTGGCAGCGAGTTTTCAGGCTGCGGTCGTTTCCGCTTTATTTGAGAAAACCATCAGCGCGGCGCAGCAATTCGACGCGAAAGAAATTATCGTCGCGGGCGGGGTTTCGGCTAATAAACCCTTGCGCGAAGCCTTCCGCTCGCAAACCCTCTTCAAGGTGCACATCCCGCATATCAGTTTGTGCACAGATAACGCCGCCATGATTGCCGCCGCGGGTTACCAACACCTGGCGCGCGGCGAACGCGACAACCTGGACTTTGACGTCTTGCCAACATGGTACCTGACCCCGACGGCATGACCCGCGCGAGTGGTGCTGGAAGCGCTGTACGCCAGGCCCGGGAGCGAACCCTGAAAGAAGCATGAGGAAGGTATCACCCTGGAGATGAAAGTGAGCAGCCCGCCCGAAACCAACGAGGAACTTCCTGCGCAGTCCTTTACCTCCCCTGAGAGTGGAAGGGCAGAAAAAGCCTTGCACGTGTGCGGCTCCAGCGGCCCCTTTTCCCTCCGTTACGGACTGCCCTGTCCATTCTGCCAGGTCGGATATGTGGATTACGACAGCCAGCTTAACCTGGTGTGCGGGAACTGCGGGAAAACGCAAACAGGCGCGTTTACCTGATAACCATAAGCTTGGTTCGACCAGTTGGTTGAACAATAAGGAGAAAAATGGAAGCGAAAGCAGTCTGGCAAGGAGATATGAGTTTTACAGGCAGCTCCGACACCGGCTTCAGCCTTAAGATGGATTCGAACGAAGTAGCAGGCGGGCATGATGATGGCTTCAGACCAACGGAACTGCTGGCAATCGGGACGGCAGGCTGCACCGCCATGGATGTCATTTCCATCCTGAAAAAGAAACGCGCGGATGTGACCGCTTTTGAGGTGCGCGCTGTGGTCGCCAAAGCTGAAACCTACCCTAAGGTCTTCACCCGCATGCATCTTATTTACACCGTCAGCGGGCACGGCATCAAGCCTGAGGATGTGGAGCGCGCGGTGCAGCTCTCGGAGGAAAAGTACTGCCCCTGCATCGCCATGTTCCGCCAGGTGCTGGAACTGACCCGTGAAATCAAGATTATCGAAGCCGAAGCATAAATTTTTGGAATTCCCCAAAGGGAGAAACACCGCGCCCACGCAGCCGCCGCTTTAATCAGCGGGAACCTTGAAAAACCATTCGGACTGGGTTCCTGACGCGGCAGAACTCAGTTCTTTTTTGGCGAAATACGTGCCTGAACACCGGTCAGAGCAGCTTTGTCACTGATATCCTCGCTTCCGCGCCGACCGGAAGTGTTCCGCTTGTTTTTCTGGTAGAATCGGTCAGGTTGTGAGGTCCATTTGAAGAAATCCCCAGGGTTATTCCTCCTGCTTTCTATTGCGCTCATTCTGGGCGCCTGCGCGAACGTAACGACTGCCGGCCCGACCAGCACGCTGCCAGCCCCACAGGTGCAGCTGTCTGAGGAGGCGCCGCCTGCCGTCCAGGCTGCCCCGACCGAAGCAGAATCTGCGACCACGCTGGTGGAAGTCACCCCTTCCACCCCGTCGAATCCGGGCGCGGCCATCCCAGAACCCGAAAATCGTACGCATTACCAGTTGGACCTGATACTCAACTACTACACGCAATACGCTGTTGTGGACGAAATCATCACTTACACCAACCGCAGCAGTCAGACCTTCTCGGAATTGGCAGTGGTCGTACCGCCCAAGTACTATCCGGGCAGTTTCTCTCTGCGCGGTCTCACGGACGGCAGCGGCAGCCCGATTAGCGGGTGGCAGGAAGACGGCGTGCGCTTTACAGTTCCGCTGCTTGCCCCGCTCGCGCCCGGGCAAACCACCAGCCTGAAATTCAGCTACCAGCTTAACCTGCCTGCGCACGAGGGCACTTACGGCGTCTCGGGCCGGCAGACGAATCTGACCAACTGGTATCCGTATATCCCCCCCTACGATGAGGGCACAGGCTGGATTATCCACCCGCAGCAGTTGGAGAACAATATGCAGGTGGGTGAGTATGTGGTGGCAGAGATGGCGGATTTTGACGTCAGTCTGCGGTTGACCGACCGGCAGGAGCTGATTGAAGTCGCCGCCAGCGCTCCCGCCACAGAGAAAGACGGCTTGCGGTATTACCATTTGGAGCTGGCGCGGGGTTTTTCGTTCTCGGTTAGCGACAGCTATTTTGAGCATGAAATTATCCAGGACGGCGTGCGCATTCATTCGTACGTCTTCATGGAAGCGCAGGAAGCTGGCAAAGCTGTCACCGAAATCGCCGCGCAAGCCATTCGATTTTTCGGCGAGCTCTACTATCCCTATCCGCGCGACATGATTTCCATCGTCGCGGCGGATTTCCTGCACAACATGGAAATGGACGGGATGGTGATGATCAGTTATGGAGTGTTCGATTTCTATAACAAAACGCCCAAGACCAACCTGACCATCCTGACCCCGCACGAAATCTCGCATCAATGGTTCTACAGCATGGTCGGCAGCGACCAGGCGGAAGAACCCTGGCTGGACGAGGCCCTGGCGACTTACCATGAGGTGCTTTTTTACCAGCGCTACCACCCGGACCTGGTGCAGTGGTGGTGGAATAACCGTGTGGACGGCTTCACGCCCAAGGGCTATGTCAATTCGGATATTTACATTTCCGGCGGCTACCCGGCTTACCGGGACGCGGTCTACCTGCGCGGCGCCGAGTTCCTGCAAGAGCTGCGCGACCTGATTGGCGATGAAGCCTTCTTTGCCGCCCTCAAGGATTACGCCCTCACCAACACTTACCGCATCGCCACGCGCGAGGATTTCTTCGCGGCAATTGCCAGGCACAGCCAGGAAGACCTGAACCCACTGCTCGCCAGGTACTTCCACGAGTAGACAGGACTGCTCTCAGCACGCCAGCCTTGCTTCGTGTCCAGGCTATCAGGCAACGAACCTGCTCGCGTATGACCGCAACCCCGGGAATCTTTGCCTTGAAAGACCGCCGCAATTTGATAAAATCCGCCAGACCTTGCTCCGGGAAATCCGGTAATGAAATTACAGGTTTTGGAGCCCGCCAGCCTATGCCGTAACACAACTTGACAAGGAAAAAGAAGCTGGTTATTATGCCTGTTTGGAGTTCCAATGAATGTCCAACCCCACAATCTGAAAGCGGAAGAAGCGCCGCTGTCTGAATCTGAAACCCCCGCTGCCGCGCAAACCGAAGGCAGCCACCAACCGCGCCCACAGCGCAAAGGCTGGCACACACAGCCCGGAAGTATCGCCGCGCTCCTCTTGATTTTAGCAGCCCTGATTATCCTCAGCGCCTGGCTGACCAGCGAGCCCGGGGATAAAAGCGCCGCGCCCACGCCCACTGCCACGGCGCTGAACGCGCCGCAGCTGGCGCTTGAAGAGGAGACTGCAGAACCCACAGCAACCGCCACGGCAGCTGTTCTGCCGACCGAGGAACAGGCACGCACCGAGGTAATCACCTACACGATTCAGGAAGGCGACTCGATTTTCTCGATTGCTTCAAAATTCAATATAGCGCCGGAAACGATTCTCTGGTCAAACCGCTACGAACTGGGCGACGACCCGGCGGTTTACCTGCCCGGCGTCTCGATTTACATCCTGCCGGTGGACGGCGTTTACCACATCTGGCAGGCCGGCGAAGGGCTGAACGGCGTCTCGGATTTTTACGGGGTTACACCTGACGCGATTATTGACTACCCGGGCAACAAACTCGACCGCGCGACTTTGGGCAATCTCTCCCTGCCAAATATTACGCCCGGAACGCGCCTGGTCGTCCCAGGCGGCACCCGCCCGGAAACGGTCTCGGCGGACAGCCTGCTTACCTACGCGGCTGCCACCCAAATCGAAAAAATCCCCGTCGGGGACCCCGACACTTACCCTGCCCCGCGCAAGGAAATCATTGCCTACGTGGTGCAGGAAGAAGACACCCTCTTCACCATCGCAGACAAATTTGGCCTTACGCCCGAAACTGTGCTGTGGGCAAACCGCTACCTGCTGGGGGACACCCCAGACGGCATCGTCCCAGGTCAAAAGCTTTTCATCCTGCCAGGTAACGGCGTTTACCACGGCTGGAGTTATAAGGAAAACCTGGACAAGGTCGCGTCTTTTTACAATGTCAGCCGGGATGTGATTCTGGACGAACCGCTGAATCACCTTGACCGCAGCGCGTTTGCGGACCTTAGCCACCCCAACATCAAAGCAGGCACACTGCTCTACGTTCCGGGCGGCACGCGTCCGCCGGTTACCTGGGTCACCCCGGTGGGTCCGGGCGAGGACGGCGTTGGTGAGCATCCAAACGTTTCGTACCTTGGTGCTTTCGCCTGTAACAGCACTGCCTGGGCGGTCGGTACCGGCAGCTGGCAGTTCCCGACCTCAGAGCATTGGATTTCCGGCTATGAGTACACCCCACCCACGCATAACGGGCTCGATTATGCCGGGCGGATGGGTTACGAGATTTATGCCGCTGACTCAGGCGTGATTATCTATTCCGGATGGTCCACGCGCGGCTACGGGAATACGATTGTGATTGACCACGGCAACGGCTACCTCTCGCTGTACGCGCACCTGATGGACGGCGGTATGATCCAGGGCTGCGGCGTGGAGGTCTACGCGGGCCAACTCATCGGCTACATGGGCTCCACCGGCCAATCCACCGGACCGCACTTGCATTTTGAAATCCGCTACGATGGTTCACCGGTAAACCCGCACGATTTTGGGCTTTGACAGGATTTAATTTAGAGATAACACTGGCTGCCAGGGAAATTGGCGGCCGGTGTTTTCTTCATGGCTAATGATGAGTTCCTCGGTGGGCAGGGAATACCTCTTCACGAGCTGCTTTCCCGCTATATGCGCATGCATTTCTGCTCGCTTTCCAGGCGAAATTATAGTCACAGAGAGTAGGGTGTGCATTGGCAGTTAGGTTTGTCGTTGCCAGCTGTTTTGCCGCTGCATTTTTTCTATTTGGATTCCAAGGCAAAACAGCGTGGTAATCGGTCTTTTCCTTTCGTTCAGCGCATTGGACGCATAAAAAACTGGTCTGTCTTTGAGCTGATTTAGTCGCGCTCCTACTTGCATTATTTAAGGCAGACTGCCACGACCCTTTGCCGCTTGATCTCACGATGCGGGACTAAGTTTTCCTGGCAAAGGGTCTCGCAGTGACCGTTCCACGGGCAGGCAGGATAACAGATTGTAAGTCGGGTGCAGCGGCAGTCGTAGGTCGGGTGCAGCGGCAGCGCAACCCGACAAAACATGGTCACAGGTCGTGTGGAGCGGCAGTCGTAGGTCGGGTGCAGCGGCAGCGCAACCCGACAGAACATGGTCGTAGGTCGGGTGCAGCGGCAGTCGT
>DAONFX010000072.1:0-9949 GCA_035403825.1 Anaerolineaceae bacterium | reverse complement strand
CTCCTGCGTCGCTGCACCCAACCTACAAGCTTTGGCCGGCGGGTTTGTGGAGCCGCCGTTGGGTTTCGCTCCTGCGCCGCTGCACCCAACCTACAAGCTTTGGCCGGCGGGTTTGTGGAGCCGCCGTTGGGTTTCGCTCCTGCGCCGCAGTTTGTAGGTCGGGTGGAGCGGCAGCGCAACCCGACATGCTTTGGCCGGCGGGTTAGTGGAGTCGTCGTTGGGTTTCGCTCTTGCGCCGCTGTACCCAAGTACCATCTTTCCTCAGGTCTGTCATCCTGGCTGCCAGAGAAGAATCTTTCTTTACAACGGAATAGATTCTTCACTTCGTTCAGAATGAGAACGGATTTTCGTCAGCTTGAGCGCGGGGGTTTGCCTGCGGTCGTTGGGTTTCGCTCCTGCGTCGCTGCACCCAACCTACAAGCTTTGGCCGGCGGGTTTGTGGAGCCGTCGTTGGGTTTCGCTCCTGCGCCGCAGTTACCCGAGCAACATGTTGAAGAGAATATTTCTGGCTGGCGCTTTGGATGATAAACACGATAAAGTGCCCGTGCGTCTCGCGAATCCGCTCAAGCCTCATCCCTTGCCTGCCTGGCAAGGTAAAGCGCAATCGAGCCAGCCGCTGCGGCGTTGAGGGACTCAATCTTCCCGCGCATAGGCAGGCGCAGCAGCTCATCACAGCTCCTCCGCACTAAATCGCGCAGCCCCGCGCCCTCATTCCCGACCACCAGCGCCAATCCGCCGTCCATGCGCAGCTGCGAAGGAGTCTTGGAGCGCGGGTCTTCGTCCAATCCGTACACCCAGATATCCAGCGTTTTCAACTTTCCAATCGCCTGTGTCAGGTTGTATTGCGCCACCAACAAATGCTCCGCGGCGCCCGAACTGGCATGCACAACGGTCGGAGTAATCTGCGCGGACTGTGCCGAGGGCATAATTACCCCGTGCACACCCACCGCTTCCGCCGTGCGAAGCAGCGTGCCCAGGTTCTGCGGGTCCTGAATAAGGTCGAGCAGGAGGAAGAACGGCGGCTCTGATTGGTTCCTGGCGTGCTGTATCAAATCCTCGAGGGCGGCGTAGGGGTAAGCGCTGGCTTCCAATGCCACGCCCTGGTGATGGCTGGAAAGCGCGTCCAATTTATCGCGGGGGGCTTCCTCCGCCGCCAGGCCGCGCAGTTTGGCCAGCCGCAAAATCTCCGGAAGCTGCCCTTCCATCTTTATTCCGCGGGCGAGCACAAGGCGGAAAACATGCCTGCGCTTTGCGCGTAACACTTCGTAGACCGGGTTGCGGCCGGTAATCCACTCGCGCAAGCCTACTCCCAGGTCCAGCTCGTGCCGTTTTTGCCGTCTTCCAGCACCACACCGAGAGCTTTCAGTTCCACGCGCACCTTATCGGCCAGCGCCCATAATTTTTGCGCGCGCAGCTCCGTGCGCAGCGCTACCAGCAAGTCGATGAAGGCATCCGCTTTGGTGCTCGCGCCGGCTTCTTCGTTCAGCTGCAGCCCCAAAACGCCGGTCAGTTCCTCAAAGACGCGTACAGCAGGAGCTAACTGCGCCTGGCTCGCGCTATCCGCGCGCGCCTGGTTAATAGCCCGGACGAGTTCGAACAGGGCGGCCAGCGCCGCGGAACTGTTGAAGTCGTCGTCCATGGCTTCTCTGAACTGTTTCCGCGTCTTTTCCGCGTCGGCTTCCAGCGCGGCTGCTGTGTCCGGGTCGAGCCCGGGAGAATCAGGGTCGGCGGCTTTCTTCGCGCTGAGCAGGCGTTTGTACGCCTGTTCGGTCTGCGCGAGCACTTCATCATTGTAGGTGAGCGGGCTGCGGTAGGAGCCGTTTAGCACCAACAGGCGCATCACGTCGCCGGGGTGTTCTGCCAGAAATTCATCAATCAGGACCATGTTGCCCAATGATTTGGACATTTTCTCGCTCTTGAGGGTGAGCATGCCGTTGTGCATCCAATATGTGGCGAATGGCTTATGGGTCAGCGCTTCGGTCTGGGCGATTTCATTCTCGTGGTGGGGGAAAATCAGGTCATTTCCGCCGCCGTGGATGTCGATTTGCTCTCCCAGGTGATGCATATTCATGGCCGAGCATTCGATATGCCAGCCCGGGCGTCCTTTGCCCCAGGGGCTGTCCCAGGCGGGCTCGCCTTCCTTGGCGGCCTTCCACAGGGCAAAGTCCATCGGGTGCTCCTTGCGCTCGTCCACCTGGACGCGCGCGCCGGCGTTCATGCTATCCAGGCGGCGCCCGGAGAGCTTGCCGTAGTCCGGGTCGGACTCCACACGGTAATACACATCACCGTCCACCGCGTAAGCGCAGCCTTTTTCAACCAGCGCCTGAATCATTTCCAGGATGTGCGCCATTTCCTGCGTCGCGCGCGGGTTGACGGTTGCAGGTTTGACGTTCAGAGCCTCCAGGTTGCGCTTGTAGTCCTCGATGTAGCCTTGCGCGAGCTGGAAGGGATCCGCGCCGGACTGCCTGGCACGGTCGATGATTTTATCGTCCACGTCGGTAAAGTTCATCACAAAGCGCACTTCATAGCCGGAATATTCCAGGTAGCGGCGGACGACATCGAACACCAGCGCGGACATGGCGTGTCCGATGTGCGCGCGGTCGTAGACCGTAGGTCCGCACACGTACATGCGCACTTTGCCGGGTTCCAGCGTGCGGAAATCTTCTTTTTCGCGGGTAAGCGTATTGTAAATTCGAAGGGTCATGGCCTTCCTCGCGCAGTTATTCCACTTCGCGTTTCGCGAAAATCATGCGTCCCGCGGATGTTTGCAGGATTTTGGTGACCGTCACGTTGATTTCCTTGTTGAGGTAACGCTGACCGTTTTCAACCACCACCATCGTGCCGTCGTCCATGTAGCCGACGCCCTGGTTGAATTCCTTGCCTTCCTGGATAACGCGCACGTCAAAGCTCTCGCCGGGCAGGAGGATGACTTTGACCGCGTTGGCAAGGTCGTTGATATTCAGCACCTTCACGCCCTGCAGTTCGGCTATGCGGTTCAGGTTGTAGTCGTTTGTCAGGATGGGACAGCGCATCTGGCGCGCCAACACGACCAAGCGGTCGTCCACTTCTCGCACGCCTTCGACGTCAATGTCGCTGATGACCACGGTGGATTTTTCGTCGTGCTGCAGCTCGGTGAGCACATCCATCCCGCGCCGCCCGCGCTGCCGGCGCAGAGAATCCGCGGAGTCAGAGACGTACTGGAGTTCGTTGAGCACAAAGCGCGGCACAATCAGCGTGCCTGTGAGAAAACCGGTTTTGGCAATGTCGGCGATGCGTCCATCGATAATCGCGCTGGTATCCACCAGCACGCGGTGTTCGCCATCCACCTGGGTGCGCGAGCCCTTGGTGGTCATTTTGTTGGAGAAAGACCGGAAGATGCTCAGGAATTCCTGATTCCGGTTGTAGAAGAGGGTCATCCCAAGGTAGCCCAGCACCACCACCATCGCCAAAGGCATAAACTGCCCGAATGGTTCGGGTAGAAGGGAAACCGGGTAGGCGAGCAGCGCGGAAATAATCAGGCTGATAATTAAACCAATCAACCCGCTGAAAAATGCCTGTGGGGATGATTTTCCAAGACTCTTGCTGATAGCCAGGACGGGCTTAACGCTAATCCACGGGCTGATAATGTAGCCAATCAGCATGAAGAGAATAATGCAAATCGCGACCGTGATTCCGTTGGTGAACGGATAAGTCGCCCAGAAAGAGATAAGGTAATTATGAATCGGTGTGCCGGAAAAAAAGCCAATAATTCCAAAAACAACTGCGCCAATAATCCGAGATAATAAGACCGCGCTCATAGTATAAACCCTCCTTTATTAAGGTACTGAATAAAAAAAGTATGAGTCCTGTTCCAAGATGATAGCACTGTCAGCGCGCTAAGTCAACAAAACCGGCGTTTTCTTACACAACTCATAGAGAGGTTTGCTTAAATACCGCGGTACCCCCTGCGCTTTTGGGGTTTAGAGACTTTCCAGAGGTTTATCCGCCGAAGGGTGAGAAGTGGGCGCGGCCTGGCGCGTCCGGGAAGCTTTCTTGGGCAGTTGGCCCGCGCTGAGGGAAGCCTCCAGGCGGCTCATGGCGGCCGGGTCATACATATACGCGTGGCAAACGTCGCAGACCCAGGCGGGAAAGTGCGGAATGGTCAGCAGCTGGCCTTGGATGACAGACGCGTAAGGAATCCGCTTGCGTTGGATGTGTCCAACCATGCAGCGGGGGCAGGTTTCAGGGTCGGCAGGTAGCGTTGGTTTCATCGGGGTAATTATACGCCTATTTGGATGCTGCGTTTGTCAATGTATTGATAAAAAGATACTGGTTGTGTGGAGCCCGGGTTTAATTTGCCGCCTGAACCAGGTCCGTGATGACCAGGGAACGGATGGCATTGAAGGGATAGTAGATGAATACGGCTTTCCCGACCAGGTCCGCCTCGTTGACGTATCCCCATTGGTGGGAATCGGAGGAGTTGTTGCGGTTATCGCCCAGGACGAAGTAAGAATCCTCGGGAACGCTCCAACTGCCGGAATAGCGCGGCATCTCGGATATGTATGGTTCGGTCAGCGGGTGTCCGTTCACGCTTACGACGCCGTTCTCGACCACAACCTGGTCGCCGGGCAGCCCGATGATTCTTTTGATGTAATCTTCCTGACCGGCGCCTTTGAAATCAAAAACGACGATATCGCCGTGTTTGGGCTCGCCAAGTTTATAGGCCAGCTTGTTGACCACCAATAAGTAGCCGGGCTGCAGGGTGGGCTTCATGCTGATATTTTCAACCCGCACGCGCGAACTGACCGCGTTGATCGCCAGAAAGAGCACCAGGGCGAGGACAATTGTTTCGAGCGTATCGATCCAAAAGTTTGTCTTGTGGGTTTTATTTGGGACGGGGTCCGGGCTGCTTAATTCAGGCGAGGTTTGGCTGGTATATTGCTCCACAGTATATGTTCCTGTTCAAAAATTTCCAATGAGCCTATTATACAACTTTCGCGCTTCGTCAATCCTCGCTGCGTTCACGCGCTTTCAACACCAATCGGATGGGCGTGCCAACAAAAGGGTACTCCTTGCGAATCTGATTTTCGAGATAGCGCAGGTACGTAAAGTGCCCCAGGGTCGGGTCGTTGCAATAGAGCAAAAAAGTGGGCGGTTCAGAACGTACCTGGGTGCCGTAGTAGATGCGGAACATGCGTCCGGAACCCGACGAGGGCTGGTGCATGTCCTGCGCGTTCTGCAGGATGCGGTTGAGCTGGGATGTGGTCAGCCGCACGAGACGCTCTTCCTGCACGCGCGCTACCATCGGCAGAACCTGGTTTACCCGCTGCCCGCTGGCGGCTGAGATAAACATGACCGGCACGTAGGGCAGGAAGTTGAGCGCCTGCCGCACGGTTTTTTCGAATTCCACCGAAGTATGAGTATCCTTTTCGATGAGGTCCCACTTGTTGACAATCAGGATCGCGGATTTCCAAGCCTGGTTGATGTATCCGGCAATGTGTGTGTCTTGCGCAGTGATGCCGGTAACGGCGTCCACTACCAAAAGGGCTACATCGCAGCGTTCGATGGCCTGCATGGCGCGCAGGACGGAATACTTTTCCACGCCGGGGATGATGGCGCCGCGTTTGCGGATGCCAGCGGTGTCAATCAGGGTAATCGGCAGCCCTTCCCAGCTGATTTGGGTATCAATCGCGTCGCGCGTCGTACCGGGGATGGGGCT
Source organism: Anaerolineaceae bacterium (assembly GCA_035403825.1). GTDB lineage: Bacteria > Chloroflexota > Anaerolineae > Anaerolineales > Anaerolineaceae > Mesolinea. The sequence goes on along the minus strand of DAONFX010000072.1, from coordinate 4,251 downwards.
GACGATGGAGCGATTCTCGCCAGCCAGTTTGTTCAGCAGGCTGGATTTCCCGGCGTTTGGCTTGCCTACGATGGCAACTTTGATGCTGTTGTCTTCCTCTTCGTCTTCAGCCGGCTGTGGAAAATGTTTTACCACTTCGTCCAACAGGTCGCCGGTGCCGGTGCCGTGAATGGCGGAAATAGGGAAGGGTTCGCCCAGCCCCAGGGAATAGAAATCCAGCGCGTTGGCGCGGGTGAGCTCGCTGTCCGCCTTGTTTACGACCAGGATAATCGGAGGGATGCTCTGCCCCGCAGCGGCAGGTCTGCGGCGGCGCAGCATTTGCACAATTTCGCGGTCAGCCTCGGTTACACCCTGCTGGGCGTCCACCAACAGCAAAATCACATCGGCTTCTTCCATCGCGATTTCCGCCTGGACGCGGATATCAGCGATAAATTCCGCTGAACCGATGGAGAGCGGCTCCTGGCTGCGCTGACGGGTGGGGTCAATCCCACCGGTATCGACGACGAAAAAATCGTGCCCGGACCAATCGCCTTCCGCGACCAGGCGGTCGCGCGTGGTGCCGGGGACGTCGTCGATAATCGCCAGGCGTTCGCCTATCAGGCGGTTGAATAGTGTGCTTTTTCCAACATTTGGTCTTCCGACCAAAACAATGACGGGTTTCTTCATGATTACTTTCTTTTCAGGTTTTTTGGCTGCGGCTACCTGGTGATGACCACCTCGATGGACGCGGGCAGAATGGAGTCCAGGTTAATTGCAGTATCTGCCAGGGTAACGGTCGGGATTAACTGGTAGGTACCGGGCGTTTTATTGGCCAGGTCCAGCATGACGATTATATCGGCCGCGTTCAGCTTGTCCAGCAGGTAGAGCGGTCCGGAGACGTAAATATCCACCCGGTCGGGCGAAAGCGCGGCTTTCAAGCCCTGCCCCAGGTTGCTTATCTCCACCGGGATGCCGGTGAGAAGGATGGAGGATTGGATGGCCGAGATGCTTACATGGATGCTGACCTGCTGGTCGCCAACCACCACGATGCCTTCCGGGAGGTTCAGGTTGACGTCCTTCTGGAAGCTCTCCGAGGCGCCATTCAGGTTCAGCGGCGTCGTCTCGATAAATGCGGGCATATTGGCGGCAAGCTCCGGGTCTGTGCTGTAAATTGTAATCGTGGGCGGGTCCGCCAGGATGCCGGTGAGGTAGAAGCCTTGCGCAATTTGCCCGGTGGTAACGATTTTGACGAACACGTTGCGGTAGCCGCCGAGCTGCGTGACGGGAATCTCGACCGTCACCTGGGTGGGGTTCAGGTTAATCCCGCTGACAATCACGCCGCGCGCGTCCAGGGCTTTCAGCTCCACCTGCCGGGAGATGCTGGTGCTGACGTTGTTCAGGTCCAGGCCCGCCACCACGCGCTCGACTTTCAGCACCTGGCTCTCGGGTCCAATTGCGACGGCTGTGTCGTGCGAAAGCACAGCCTCGCCGGCTTCATAGCCAATCGGCAGGCTGCCGGTCAGGCGAAGTTCTACCGGGACCTCTTTGCTGAGGATGTTCTCGAGCGTGAGGGTAATCTCGGGGGGAGTTACCAGCGTGACGCGGGTGGGGCTCAAGTCAATTGCGATCTGCGGTTCCAGCGTGTGTTCGCCGGCTGTTAAGCCTGAAAGGTTGATGTAGGCGTGGACGGCATCCGGGTTGGCCGCCAGGCGCTCTTGCACGGAACGCGGCGCGCGGATCCTCACCTTCACTTCATCTTCCAGCTGACCGGTGATGACCAGGTCGGGATCAAGCCCCAGCACCGTGACAGGGACAGGCGTCGCGTACTCGCGTTCTTCGTTCGGGTCCGTGCTGGACACGGCGGATACCCACACGAAGATCGCCAGTATCAGAGCGGTGAACAGCGTAGGCAGGAATTTAACAATCCAACGGAGGGTTTTCATTTCGGGCTCCCTGCCTGTTTTTCGTCTTCCGTTTTCTTTTCAGCGGCTTTTGCGGCTTTCTTTCCGGGCTGCTCATCCGGGAGCAGGAAGGCGCGCAGCGTGTTCAGCAAGCGCTCGCCATCCAGCCGGCGGATGAATCTGCCCTGGTACGCGATGGATATGCTGCCAGTTTCTTCTGAGACAATCAGCGCGACTGCGTCGCTTACTTCGCTGATTCCCAAACCAGCACGGTGGCGCAAGCCCACGGAGCGCTCTGGCAGGCTGTTCAACACGCCGCTGGCAGAAAGCGGCATCACGCAGGCGGCCGCCGTTATGCGGTTTCCTTCGACTATGACCGCGCCGTCGTGCAGGGGAGTGTTCGGGTAAAAGATTTGCAGCAGCAATTCGGCGCTGAGATCTGCGTTCAGGAAAACGCCGTTCTTGTAGTACTCCGTCAGAAAATCATTGCGGCGGATAACAATCAACGCGCCGTGGCGGCGTTCAGAGAGGCGCACTGCCGCTTTGGTGATTTCCTGCAGGGTAATCTCTGTGCGTTCGCGCGCCAAGGGGTTGGAGCGACGGGTCAGGAAGTCGATGTTGGAAAAGCGCCCGACCCGCTCAAGCGCGCGCCGGATTTCCGGCGCGAAGATGACGGGAATGACAAAAATCGTTGCCGGGGCGATGGTGTTTACCAGCCAGGAAAAAGCGGGCAGGTTCACCAGCGAGGTAACCAGTGTGATTAGAATTACCACCAGGAAGATGCCGCGCAGCAGGGTGAGCGCTTCGGTATCCCGCAGCATATAGAGCAGAATCGCAAAAAAGACCGTCACAAGGGCGATGTCGATAACGCTTATCCAGTCAAAGCGCTCAAGGATAAAGAGGAAATTGTCGATTAACTCCTGCATGCGGGCACCATCTTACGGCTCGTCAGTAAAACCTAAGTATAATCTGTTAACATGCTGCGCGCTAATGTCCTCGATTAAATAGTAGAGCGGACGAAGACCTCTTCCGGCACCAGGCCGTTTTTGCGCAGAAAATTGGCGGTGGAGAGCGGCATCACATCCGCGACAGCGGCCTCGCCGGGCAGGAACCCCAGCTGTTTGGCGGAGGCGGGAGCAATCATCTCGCGCGGGATGTAGAGCGCTTTGCACAGGTGCGCGCCGGCGCAAATCGCCAGGACGGAGAGGGCGGATTTGAGCTCTTCCGAGCCGGGCGTGTATGGAATGACGCTCTGCACCAACCCGAGGAAAAACTCAAGCTTCCAGGAACACAGCGCGCTTATTTCTCCTTCCCGAAAGCCGGCCAGCAGCGAACGGTGGCTGAGTGAGCGGTAAATATCCTCGTCCTCCCAGGTCTGGGGGAAAAAGCGGTTCAGCAGAGCGCGCGCCGAAGGAAAAGCCTCCGGACGCAGCGGAAGGAAGAGTTCGCCGGCGCGTGAGAGAATCTCAGCCGCGGGGGGGGCTTGAAGCTTGTTCAGGCCGGCCATCGTTTGCGCGTACGTTTCCTGAAAGCTGCCGTCCGTGCTGATGACGTAATCTGAGCGGCTGGCTTTTTCTTCCTGCGGGCTTTGGGAGCGGATGCGCTGCATCGCGTCGGCTTCCGTCAATCCGCGCAGATTCATCAGTCGTTCCTGACGCAGTTCATCCCGGGCTGTGACCGTCCAAACGGCATCGCAGCGCTCGTGCAGACCGGCTTCGAAGAGCTTAATCGCTTCTACGACCACCAGCTCCACCTCCGTCCGGGCAAGCACAGCTTCAATGCCCTGCGTCACGAGCGGGTGCACGATGGCTTCCAGTTCGCGCAGGGCGCCGGGGTCTTTGAAGACAATTTTCCCGAGCCTGGAGCGGTTGATTTGTCCATCCGAGTAGCATAGGTCGCTGCCGAAGGCGTCCAGGATAGGCTGGTAAGCCGGCATGCCTGGCAGATAGGTGGATTGCGCCAGCAAATCGGCGTCGATGGTCAGAGCGCCTTCATTTTCCAGAAACTGGCGCACGGCGCTCTTCCCTGAGGCAACGTTCCCGGTGATTCCAAGCAGTATGGGCATAGCTTTTTGCTCCTCCTCGTTTAGTATACAGCAAATAAGGCAGAGGCAGCGCAGGCTTAGGACAGGATGCTATAATTTTCCTGTGATTACTGAGAGAATTTTATCATCTCTGCGCGAGGACTGCCGCTGGGACCCCGCGCGACCGCTGGTGGTTGGGGTTTCCGGCGGGGCCGACAGCCTGACGCTGGCACACTGCCTGCTGCAAGCCGGGGGTAAGTTCACGGCCGCGCATCTGGACCACAGCCTGCGCCCAACCTCCGCGGAGGAAGCGGAGAAGACGCGCGCGCTCTTGGCTTCCTGGGGGCT
>DAONFX010000071.1:0-10132 GCA_035403825.1 Anaerolineaceae bacterium | reverse complement strand
GGGTGTTCGAACCGGCTAAAAAGGAAATTAAAACAAAAAAGCGGGCGACCGGATTCGAACCGGCGAATGTTAGCTTGGAAGGCTAATGCCTTACCACTTGGCGACGCCCGCGTGCAATCTATTTTATGCAATTCAAAGGCCGGCGTCAATGCCGGCGCTCTTAACGCTTCAACTGCTCCAGCAAAAGCTCACGCGTGCGTTTGGGGTCGGCTTTCCCGCCAGTGCGGCGCATTACCTGACCCACAAACCACCCCAGCAAGCTTTCCTTCCCGGCTCTAAAGCTCTCCACCTCAGCCGCGGACTCCGCCAATACCGCCGCGATTTGCGAGCTTAGGGCGCCCTCATCCGCGATCAGGCCCAGGCCTTCGCGTTCCACAATCCCGGCGGGCTTGCCGCCGCCGGCTTCCACCTTCGCCAGCAGGCTCTTTCCGGTAGCCGTCGAAATCTTGCCGCCCTCCACCAGCTGGATAATCTCAGCCAGGTCCGCCGGGCGCAGGCGTAGCTCGGCGGCGCTCTTGCCCGTCTCGTTCATCAGGCGGCTGAGGTCGTTCATCATCCAGTTGGAGACCACTTTTGCTGCCCCGCCGCATAAGCTCACGCTTTCTTCGTAGTAATCTGAGAGAGCGCGCTCGCTGGTGAGAATATCCGCGTCGTAAGCGGAAAGCTGATAATCCCGGATAAAACGCGCCCGGCGGGCAAGCGGCAGCTCCGGCAGGCTGCTCTGCGCCTGCGCGATTTCCTCAGCGGAGAGCACCACCGGCAGCAGGTCCGGCTCGCGGAAGTAGCGGTAGTCGGCTTCGCTTTCCTTGGAGCGCATCTTGCGCAGTGTGCCTGTATCGGCGTCCCAGTCCAGGGTGTAGGATTGGATGCGCTGGCCGGCTTCCACGGCTTCAATCTGGCGTTTGGCTTCCTCGCTAATCGCCTGACGGACCGCGTCAATGGAGTTGACGTTCTTGATTTCTGTTTTGGTGTTCAGCACGGCGCTGCCGGCTTCCCGGATGGAAACGTTCGCGTCGCAGCGCAAATGCCCGCGCTCCATATCCGCCTCGGACACGCCAATCCAGCGCAATAGCTGGCGCAGTTGGGTCAGGTATTGGGCGGCTTCCTCCCCGGAGCGCAAATCGGGTTCGGTGACCATCTCCACCAGCGCCACGCCGCAGCGGTTAAAGTCCACCAGGCGTTCGCCAAGCTCAATTTTGGTCTTGCCGGCGTCCTCTTCCAGGTGCAGCTTGTGGATGCGCACGCGCCGAATGGTACCATCCGGCATTTCCAGGTCCATATAGCCGCCCTTGCCAATCGGTTCGTCGAACTGGGTAATCTGGTAGCCTTTGGGCAGGTCCGGGTAGAAATAGTTCTTGCGGTCAAAGTAAGAGACCGGGTTGATTTCCGCGTGCATGGCAGCGGCGAGCAGCGCGCCTTTGCGCACGGCTTCAGCGTTCAGCACAGGCAGCACGCCGGGCAGACCGCTGCAAACCGGGCAAATGTTGGTGTTTGGCTCCGCGCCCCATGAATCCGCTTTGCAGGCGCAGAAAATCTTGCTGGCGGTGTTCAGCTGGATATGCGTTTCCAAACCGATGACAATCTCGTAAGTTTTCATGCGCTCACCTCACTGCCGCGCAAAGCTTGCGGGATAACGCCGCGCCACTTCGCGTTTTGGGTGGCCTGCTCGTAGGCGTAAGCCGCCCTCAGGATTAAGTCCTCGCGGAAGTCCATGCCAAAGAACTGCACGCCGATAGGCAGCCCGAGCGGGTCCAGCCCGGCGGGGATGCTGACGGCGGGGATACCGGCGTGATTGCCTGCCACGGTCATCTGGTCGGAGTACTGCATCAACACCGAGTCACCCAGCACTTCGCTGCGGCGGAACGCGGTAGTGGGGGTGGTCGGCGTGAGCAGCGCGTCCAGGCGGTAGGCTCCGCGCGGGTCAAAGGCCTGTTCAAAGTCAGAACGAATCATGGAGCGCACGCGCAGGGCTTTCTGATAGTACTGGGCGCTGTGCTGGGCGGCGCTCACGTACATGCCCATCAGAATGCGCAGTTTGGGCTGCAAGCCAAAGCCCTCGGCGCGCGTGGCGCGGTAGAGCTCGCTCAGCCCGCGCACGGGAGCGCTTGTGCGGTAGCCGTACTTGACGCCATCGAAGCGGTGCAGGTTGGAAGCGGCTTCCACGCGGGAGATGACGAAATAGGCCGGGATGCCGTGGCGGGCATTTGGCATCGGCACGTCCTCCACAATTTCAGCGCCAAGCCTGGCAAGCGCTTCCGCAACGTCTCGCACGGCGCTGTTCATTTCCGGTTGGATGGCCTGCACGCTCATTTCGCCGGTGAGCGTGTCCGGGTAGCTGATATGGTCGTAATCGCGCGAGAGCCCGATGCGCAGCCCGCGCACGCCTTCCTGCAGCGCCGCCAGATAATCTGGTACCGGCGCGAGCGCGCTGGTGCTGTCCTTTGGGTCCGTGCCTGCCAAAACCTGCAGCATCAGAGCCGCGTCCGGGACGTCGCGGGCCAGCGGGCCAGGGCAGTCCAGCGATGAGCCGAAGGCTATCAGACCGTAGCGGGAGGTGCGCCCGTAGGTGGGCTTGAGCCCGACCACGCCGCAAAAGGCAGCGGGTTGGCGGATGGAGCCGCCGGTATCCGTGCCAAGCGAGAGCGGTACCTCGCGCGCGGCGACCGACGCCGCCGAGCCGCCGGACGAACCGCCTGTAACGCGCTGTGTATTCCAGGGGTTGTTGGGGTGCGGCTGGAACGCGCTGGACTCGCTCGACGAGCCGTAGGTGAACTCGTCCAGGTTGGTCTTGCCGATAATCAGCGCGCCGGCTTTCTGCAGGCGTTCCACGGTTGTGGCGGTGTAGGGCGGACGGAAGTTGTACAGGATGCGTGAGGCAGCCGTGGTGGTGGTGCCCTGCACGCAGAAGATATCTTTAATGGAAACGGGCACGCCGGCCAGCGGGCCGGGGTCCTCGCCGCGCTGCACGCGCGCCTGCACCTGTTCGGCCTGCTTTTGGGCAAGCTGCGCGGAAACTTCGAGAAAGGCGTGTACCTTGCTTTCTTCAGATGGGTCCAGGCTTAGGTCTTGCAGGCTGCCGGGGACGCCGTCCACAGCCTGGATTTGCCGCAGGTGGTCTTCCAGCACTTCCAGCGCGGAGAGTTCCCCCGCGCGCACTTTTTGGGCAATCTGACGGGCGCTGAGCTGGATGCTGTTCATGATTCCCCCTCTCCGCGCGAAAAATCCGGGACGCGGAAATAAGCGCCGTCACTATCCGGCGCCTGAGCCAGGATTTCCGCCGGATTAGGAAAGGGGAGCCACATATCCGGGCGCGGGGCGCTGCCCTGGCAGTCCAGGCCGTGCAAGCTGGGCTGCACGCCTTCCGCCAGTTGGATTTCACTCAGTTCTTTCACCGCTGCCAATTGGTGGTTCAGCTCCGTGCGAAGGTATTCGCTTTCTTCGGGGGTCAGCTCCAGGGCGGCCAGCGTGACCAATTTGGCAAACATTTCCGGCGTGATGCTGTCAGGCGTCATAATTACTTCCTTTTTTCATTGCGTTACGCGTTATTATAGCAAGTTTCCAGGCGCGGCGGGCAGAGGCTGAGGGAACCGGGAACCTGAAAGCCTGGGATGCTATAATCTGAGGGTATGGAGAACAATTCCCCGACGAAACGAATAGAGCGCTGCGGCTTGCGCGCCTGGGGAATGGAAAACTGGCTGTTTGCCGCCGGTCTGGCGCTCTACCTGCTGACGCGCTTCATCCAGCTGGATAAATTCCCGATTTTCTTCTTCACCGACGAAGCCGTACAGACGATGTCCGCGGTAGACCTTATCAGGCGCGGGTTCAGGGACAGCGCCGGACGCCTGTTCCCAGTGTACTTTGAGAACGGCGGGCAATACAACCTCAGCCTGTCTGTGTACTTGCAGCTGCTGCCGGCGCTGCTCCCGCGCTCCGTATGGCTCACGCGCGGGGTTTGCGCGCTGCTCACACTCGGTTTCCCGCTCAGCGTGGGGCTTGCCTTACGGGATTATTTCAGAGCGCGGGTCTGGTGGCTGGCGCCGGTGTTTATCGCCGCTGTGCCGGCCTGGTTCCTGCATTCGCGCACGGCCTTTGAAACCAGCCTGGGCGTATCCATGTTCAGCCTGTTTCTTTTCTTCTACCTCGGCTACAGGCTGAGGAACCGCAAGCTGCTGCCGCTCGCGCTCATTTTCGGGGCGCTGGCATTTTATTCCTACAGCCCGCTGCAGCTGGTAGTAGTGCTCAGCGGCGCCGCGCTGCTCATCGCGGATTGGCGCTACCACTTTCAGGACAAGCGCGTCCTGCTCCGCGGGCTGCTTACCCTCCTGGTCGCGGCGCTGCCCTACGCGCTCTTCCGGATCAATCATCCCGACGCGCTGGCACAGCACCTGACGCAGCTGCAGTCTTACTGGGTGTCGGGCGCTTCCCTGGGCGCAAAAGCAGGCGCGTACCTGCGCAACTACCTGCGTGGGCTGGATCCGCGCTACTGGTTTTTCCCGAACGGGGCGGACCTTATCCGGCACCAGATGAAGGGCATGGGTCATTTTCCCCTGCTTAGCCTGCCGCTGGTGTTCTTGGGAATTGTGCAGGCCGTCCGTGGGGTGCGCCAGCCTGAAAAGCGCGCGATTTTGATTGCGCTTTTGGCAGCGCCCGGCGGCGCCGCGCTGGTTGGGCCGGCCATTACACGCTTGCTGGTGATGGTAGTGCCGCTCAGCTACCTGGCGCTGCTTGGTACAGATTTTGTGCTTGACTGGCTGCGGCCCGGGGAGATTATTCGCAAGCTTTGGCTGCCTGTGGTCTGTGGGTTGTGCGCGGCCTCCAGCCTGTTCATCACCTGGGATGCGCTGCGCAATGGGCCTACCTGGTTCGAGAATTACGGCATGTATGGTCTGCAGTGGGGCGGGCAGACGCTTTTCGACGAGGTTGGCAGCTTTATGCGCGCGAACCCGGACAAGGAGATTATCCTCAGCCCGAACTGGGCGAACGGAACCGACGTCGTCGCGCGCTTCTTTTTGGGGGACCCGCTGCCTATCACCGTGGGGGACATCGCGCCTTACACCCTCTACCAGCTGCCCCTGGACAAAAACAAAGTCTTCGTAATGCCAAGGGAAGAGTTTGAGGGGCTGCCCAAGACCGGTAAATTTACCGATATCGAGGTCCTTAAGGTGCTGCCCTACCCCAATGGGAAACCAGGCTTTTACTTCGTCTCCCTGCGCTATGCGGAGGGCATTGAGGAAATCTTCGCGGAAGAACAAGCGGAGCGGCGCCGACCCAAAAGCGCAGTCGTGGAGCTCCTGGGGCAGCAGGTGTCGGTGCAGTACCCGCTGTTGGACATCAACGATATCTACCAGGCCTTTGATGGGGACGACGCCACCCTCATCCGCAGCTTCGAAGCCAATCCGCTGGTCATTGTACTGGAGTTCCCAGAGCCTGTCAGCCTCAGCCGGGTTTCGGCGCTGGTGGGGAACGCTGCCAGCCGGCTGGAGCTTGAGCTGAGCCCCGCGGACGGCAGCGGGACACTGCGCTACAGCGCGGAGACTGCCGGCTTCGCGCAGGTCAGCCCGCTCAGCATCGCCTTTGACGCGCCAGTGAGCGTGAAAGCGCTCAGGGTTTCGCTGTTGAGCGTGAACGAAGGCGAACCCGCGCATGTGCATCTGTGGGAACTGGTGCTGGAATGAGCGCGCTTCAGGCCCAGCGCAGTGAAATGAAAACCGGACAGCGCAGAGCGGGCAAGCCTGTTCAGAGGTCCGGCATTTGCGCAATACCTTTTGGTGGAAGATAGACTTGACAGGAAACACAAAGGAGCCCCATGGGAGCTAAACTAACCCCCAAAGTCATCCTGGAAGGCACGCGCCTGACCTTCAAGACGGAAATCGCCTTGCGCTTGAACGAACATCCCCGTTTCGTCGGCCCGCGCAAGTACCGCTACCACTCACCGCTCATCTCCGCGGAATGGTGTGCGTTTACTAATTTTCCCTGGGGTCGCGGCTTGATAAATTATCAACCGGAAGAAGAAGCCCAGGCGCTGGAAACCTACCGCACCTGGGCGCGCCTGTTCGAACTTCAGCGCTACTATTCCTGGGTGGTTGACCGTTTCCACCTCTCCACGCAGGCCTACCAGCTGCAGACCTACGGCAAATGTCCCGACTTTGGCTGGCTGGAAGAGCGCCTGCTGCCGCTCAACTTCCGCTTGATATTCCTCACCCGCAGCCCGGAGTCTTTTGCGCAAGCGCGCGAAGAACGCCTGAAAGTCTCCGGCAATCCGCGCCAGTATGACGACCTGGGAATCTTTCAGCGCGAACAGGAGCTGCTTGAGAGCCTGGTTTTGCGCAGCCGGCTGCCCTGCCTGCGGGTGGATATTACGGATAATGACCTGGAGGCAGCGGTGGAACGCGTAGTGGCTTGGATGGACGCAAGCGGCGGATTGAGCATGCCGGATTGAGTGGCTTATGAGGTTAAACATGAAAGAACATGTCAGGAATTCAGTCAAGGCAGTCATCATCATCGGCGGAAAAATCCTGGTCCTGCAAAAGATGGACGGGCTCAGCCTGTATAGCGTGCTGCCCGGCGGAGGCCAGAAAAAAGGCGAAACGCTGCCCGAAGCGCTGCAGCGCGAGTGCCTGGAGGAGATTAACGCGCAAGTGAACGTAGGGGAGCTGCTTTTCGTGCGGGATTACATCAGCGACAAACACGAATTCGCCGCGAGCTCCGCGCATGTACACCAGGTTGAGTTCCTGTTTGCCTGTGAGCTTCTGGGAGATTACCAACCCGGCAGCGGCAGCGAACCAGACCGCGGACAGCAGCAGGTGCTGTGGGTGCCGCTGGACGCGCTGGCCGAAGCGAACTTTTATCCGCGCGCACTGCTGCCCTACTTGCGCGGCGCCGGCTCGCCAAACCGACCGGTCTATCTGGGGGATGTCAATTGAGCCGCTGCCAAACGGGCTGGATTGCGCACAGCCTTCATCAGAGCAAGCCAAAGGTATAATTCAGTTCAGCGGTTTTATGTGCCGCGCCAGTAAGGAGACCACCATGCGCCAGACCCTGCTTACCAATGACCAACTGCTGCACTTGCAGCGCGAAAAAGAGGTGCTGAACGAAGCCCAGAGCCGGCTGTCTGCTTTTGAGCTGCCGCAGGAGGCTCTGGACGCGCTGGAGAAAGCCGCGCGCCAGTTGGACGAGCTGTTCCTGATTGTCGTGGTGGGAGAGTTTAACTCGGGCAAGAGCGCGCTGATTAACGCGCTGCTGGGTGAACGCGTTCTCAAGGAAGGCGTGACGCCTACCACGGCCCGCGTGACGCTGGTGCGTTGGGGCGAGCAGCCCGGCGAGCAAATCGTGGATGAGGGTTTCGCCATTTTCACCTACCCGCTGGAGATGCTGAAGGAACTGAACATTGTCGATTCCCCTGGTACGAATGCCATCATCCGCCGGCACGAAATCCTGACCAATGAGTATGTCCCACGCAGCGACCTGGTGCTGTTTACAACCTCGGCGGACCGGCCGCTGACCGAAAGTGAGCGCCTCTTCCTGGAGAAAATCCTCTCCTGGGGTAAGAAAATTGTGTTGGTGGTGAACAAAGCCGATATTCTCGAGAACCGGGAAGCGGTGGAGGAAGTGCGCACGTTTGTTTCCGGGCATACGGCCGGTATCCTTGGCGCCGAACCGCAGCTTTTCGTCGTCTCCGCTAAGTTAGGCCAAAAGGCGCTGCTGGCTGAGACGCAGGAACAAAAAGCGCTTCTGCGCGCGGAAAGCGGCATGGACGCGCTCGAAACCTACATCACCGAAACGCTGGACGACCGTGCCAGGCTGGGTTTGAAGCTGAAGAACCCGCTGGGGGTAGCCGAAAAGGTACTGCGCCAGGCCCAGGAACTGAACCAGGCGCAAGCCCAAGAGTTGGAGGCGGACAGCCAATTGTCCGCGGACCTGGAAGGCATGCTTGAGACCTACAGCAAGGCGCTGCAGTCCGAAACAGCGCCGCGCCTGGCGGAGGTCGAAAACGTGCTGCAGCGTTTTGAGACGCGCGGGCAGGACTTTTTTGACGACACGCTGCGCCTGACCAATATCGCCAACCTGACCAAAAGCGAGAAAATCAAAACGAAATTCGAGCAGGATGTGTTGGCGGATGTGCCGCAGGAAATTGACGAAAAAGTGCGCGCCATGATTGACTGGCTGGTGGATAAAGACCTGAACGTCTGGTACCAGGTGATGGGCGCCTTGGAACGGCGGCAAGCGGCAGCCCGCGCGAATTTGGACAGCTCGCACCTGAGCGCGCAAGCCGAGCGCCGCAAGGACCTGATGGAGAGCGTCGGGCAGACCATCCGCGGCATTGTGAACAGCTATAACCGCAAAAAAGAAGCGGAGGAGCTGAGCTCGTTCGTGGAAGGCGCGGTGGCGCAGACCGCCTTGTTTGAAGTGGGCGCGGTGGGCTTGGGCGCGCTGGTCGCCACGGCCCTCTTTTCCTCCGCGATGGATGTGACCGGTATTGTCGCGGCGGGCACGCTGGCGATTCTGGGATTGTTCGTAATTCCCTACAAACGCAAGCAGGTCAAGCAGAAATTCAAAGAAAAGATGGAAGAACTGCGCACGAACCTGATGAGCACCCTTTCCGCGGCATTCAGCCGTGAATCCGGGTTGGCAATTCAGCGGCTGAACGATAAAATATCGCCTTACACCGCGGCAGTGAGAGCTGACCAGCAGAAAATCAGATCCGACGCAGAAAGCCTTTCCGGATTGGATAATCTATTGAAGGAGACGCGGGACGCAATTCAAAAGGTCCTGTAAATACGCCGCAATGAAAACAATTAAAACAACAAAACTCCTGGCACTCAGCCTGCTCATCAGCGCGCTCCTGCTTGGCGCATGCCAGGCGGGCGGTACCGCGGAGCCGGTCAAAACTACCCCGCAAGCCGCGCCATTAGCAATCCCGCTGGACCTGGAGGTAAAGGGGACCGTTTTTGAAGTGATTCAAGGCGGATACAGCTTTGAAGCCCCGGCGGGCAGTGATGTCAGCATTTCTGGCCCGGGCGCGCTCATCAGCGCGCTGGATTCGTCGCTGCTTTTCTCACTCAACGGCATCAACGCAATGTCCACCGAAAAGTCCGACGAGGAAATTCTGGAAACCCTGCTGGAAACCCTTTTCAGCGGCAAGCAAAGCAGCTACAAGCAGTCCGAACTGATGAGCTCTGCGGTGGAGGGTTACGAAGGGGCTGCCTATGATTTTACGGGCAAGTTTCTCGGTTCCCAGGTGGAAGGCCGGGCGCTGGTAATCAAACCGGATGCCAAGCGCTATGTCTCCATGATTGGGATGGCGCTGGTGGAAGAAGACCCGGAGCTATGGAAAACAACTGGCAAAGACGCTTTCAATTTTTTGCTCGGGCGCTACCAGATCCTGCCTGCTGATAGATTAGCTATCGCTGACTTGTGCCCAATCTCGCCGAACGCGGATTATGGCATGTCTCCGGATAATGCGGTGAAGGTAGGCGGCGGATTGCTGAGCGGTCCGCTGCGCGAGCGGGCTTACCTGGACAACCTGCTTGGCTCCACTGGCGAACCGGTGACTTATGTGTGGGCGCGCTCGGTGGAGACGCCCGACAGCATTGTGGACGAATACACCCTGACGGTCGGCAAGGAAACGATCACGCTGTATCTGGACCAGTACGCGTTTGGGGTCATCAACGCCCCGCGCGGGCTGGGCTGCATGGGGGCTTTTCCGATTAGCGAGCCGTAGACAGCGATGCGGGATGGTCGTTGGGAAACCGATGCAGCGTTAGGTGGAGTGCGGCGGCGCAGGAGCGAACCCGATGACGGCTGCACAAACCCGCCGGCCAAAGCTTGTTGGGTTGCGCTGCCGCCCCGCCCGACCTACGGCTACGTTCTGTCGGGTTGCGCTGCCGCTCCACCCGACCTACGGCCACGTTTTGTCGGGTTGCGCTGCCGCTCCACCCGACCTACGACTCTTGTGAGAGAACCAGATCCTTCGCTGGCGCCCAGGATGAGGAGCGGTTTATGCTGGGTGCAAAAGCGCAGGAGCGGAACTCAACGGCGGCTCCACAAATCCGCCGGCCAAAGCATGTCGGGCTGCGTTGCCGCTCCACCCGACCTACGGCCACGTTCTGTCGGGTTGCGCTGCCGCTCCACC
>DAONFX010000070.1:0-10369 GCA_035403825.1 Anaerolineaceae bacterium | reverse complement strand
CAGCAGCAGGATGATGTTGTTGATGTTCTCGCTGCTGTCCGTGGGAGAGTAAATCAGGTTGAGCGGTCCGTTCAGGGCGGTACCGCTGAAGTATTTTCCGAAGGAAATCTCGGAAGTGACCAACGCGGTGCCGGGTTCAAGCCCGGGCGCGCGCCAGCTGAGCTGCCAAAAGAAATCCTTTTGGCGCTCCCAGTTCTTCACGAAATCCAGCGAGGTAAGGTACTGCGAACCAATAGCAACCGAGCACACCAGCGCCAGCAGCACCACTTTCAGCCGGTCCGAGCGAAACGCCTGTTCCAGCGCGCCGGTCAGGAAGATTGCCACGCCGGGGGTCAGCGCGAGCAAAAAGCGGTTCCACGGGAAGTCGGACGAGACCTCAAAGCCGCCGGCGTAGAAGGGGATGAGGGATACAAAGCACAGGAACAGCCCGGCTAACATCAGCTGCCAGCCCTGCCGCTCCCGGAAAGGGAGCCCTTCGCCTTTCTTGCGCGGGAAGAGCCCCACGAGGACCAGCGCCAGACCGGAAAGAATCACAGCCAGCAGTGGAATGACCCCGGGTAAAAAGCGGTTTTGCGCCACCAGCTTGAAAGCCTTCCACCAGGAGAGCGCCAGCGCGTCAGCGACGGAGAGGAGTGCCTTTTTCGCCAGTTCAAGCAAGGTGGGCAGCGGGGCGGCGGAAAGCTGGTCCAGAACGCCGACCTGGTAGGCATAGGTGCTGCTCTGCAGGATCCGGTAGGCGCTAAAGCCCACCAAAACCGCCAGGTACGGCAGCCAATGCAGGAAGCTCTCGCGCAGGACGGTCTTGGGCTTGTCGGGGTGCGCGCGTTTCATCAGAATCCACAGCAGAACTGGACGGAAAAGCTCCATCCCGAAAAAATACTCCTGCGGGACAATCCCGATTAAAAGGAAGAGCAGTCCGAGCAGCGTCCACAAGCCGTAGAGCGCCGGCGCAGACCTGTTTTCCAACGCCTTGGCCATGCTGAGAAACGACAGGAAGTAAAAGGTCAGGAAGATGTACGCGAAGGCGTACATAATCGCGAACCAGTGGAACCTGAAACCCGGGTAGACCGCGAAGAGCACCGCGGCCCACATCCAGAGCTTCTTTTTCTCGGGGAAGAGCTTGTTCAGCAGCTGCCAGAAGGTGCAGGTGGCCACCCAGCGCATCACCAGCGCAAAAATCGCCCAGCTTACGGCGGATTCGCCAAAGAGCGCCATCAGGACGACGTAAGGATATGAGAGGAAAGGCCGGTCTTTGGAAAAATAGAGCAAAAAGCCTTCGTTGCCCAGCTTTTCCTTGAAGAGGATGATGTACCAATCGTCCAGGTAGAAGCCCTGGCGGGAGGTTAGCAGCCCGTAAGTGAGGATCGTGAGCAGGAAAAGGAAGAGCGGGAACCACAGCTTGCGCGCGAGGGCGCTAAGACGGGTGCTTGCGGGTGTGCTGACGGCGTTTTCGTCCATGAATAGGTCATTCCCACGGCAGAGAGTATCCAGGCTCAGCCTGCAAGCCTGCTGTGGGATTATATCAAGAAACGCGCTGTTATTCTCCGCTTCCGTCCCCAGCCGAGCCGCCCGGGTTTTGCTGACCGCGCGGAAGCGAGTGGAGCGGGTGCGGCGGATTTTATTCGCTTCCTCGCTGTATCAACGCAACAAAATTCGATTGAGCTGCGCTCCGAACCCGGGAATCCGGACAACTACCGGCTGACGCCCTGACTGCCCTGCTACTGCCGACTTTCGGGCAGGTGCTACAATGCCCGGAATCTCTGAATTTGATGGTATGATAAAAGGGTAAGCACACGGGGAGCCTGTTTTTCAGGCTGAGAGGGAAGCAGTGAGCTTCTGACCCGCAGAACCTGATCCGGATAATGCCGGCGGAGGGAATGAATGCGCTTCAGGCACCCTCCCAAGGCGGAAGGGTGTTTTTTATGGTCGCGCACAAGAGAGCGCTGCTCTTTGCCAATGGGGAAGCCCGCAGCCCGCAGCAATTGAGATTGCAGGCGGATGATTACCTGGTCGCAGTGGACGGCGGACTGCGCCATCTCCGGACGCTTGGCTTGAAACCGCATCTGCTGGTCGGGGATTTTGATTCGATCAGCGCGCAGGAATTGGAAGAGTGCCGCCTGGAGGGGGTGGAAATCCTGCGCTACCCCAGCCAAAAAGACCAGACCGACCTGGAACTGGCGCTGGTCGCGGCGCTTGGGCGGGGGTACCGCAAGATTGTGATTGCCTTCGGCCTGGGCGGCAGGCTGGACCACAGCCTGGGCAATCTGGCGCTGCTTTCCCGCCCCGATTGTGGAGAAGCGGTACTGCGCTTTGACGACGGCGGGATGGAGGTATTTTTGGCGCGCGGAGTGTGCAGGACGGCCTGCCAACCGGGCGATATCGTCTCGCTGCTGCCGTGGAACGGCGCGGCATACGACATCACGACTGCAGGTCTGGCGTATCCATTGAGCGGGGAGAGCCTGCAGCCCTGGCAGACGCGCGGGATTAGCAACCTGTGCACCGGCCTCGAGTTTGAAATCTCGTGCGGCGAGGGCGCGCTGCTGGTCATTCATCAACGCCAGGGAATACGAGGTTTGGAGGACGAAAATGAAGATTAAAACTCTGCTGGCGGGCTTGTTCACAGCTGCTTTATTGACTGCCTGCGCAGGACAAACCCCCGCCGCGCCGGCCCAAGGCGCGGAGACCCGGGAGCTCACCGTGATGACGCACGATTCGTTCGCGGTCAGCGCCGGGGTCATCGCGCAGTTTGAAGCCGAAAACAACGTCAAGGTAAACTTTGTCAAAGGCGGAGATGCCGGCGCGGCGTTGAACCGGCTAATCCTTACCAGCTTGTCCGGTAAACCGGAAGCCGATGTGTTTTTCGGGCTGGACAACACCTTCCTCTCCCGCGCGCTGGAAAACGACCTGTTAGAGGCATATGAGGCGCCCGCGCTGGCGGAAATCCCGGAAAGCTTGCGGTTGGACCCGCAAAACCGCGCCCTGCCCATTGACTACGGCGATGTGTGCATCAACTACGACAGGGCCTGGTTCGCGGATCATTCCCTGCCGCTGCCGCAGTCTTTGACGGACCTGACCAAGCCCATCTACAAGGGTCTGCTGGTGGTCGAGAACCCGGCCACCTCCTCGCCCGGGCTGTCCTTCTTCCTGGCAAGCGTGGCGGAATTTGGGGAGAGCGGCTGGCAAGCCTGGTGGCAGGCGCTGAAAAATAACGGCGTGGTAATCGTTTCCGATTGGGAGCGCGCGTATTACACCAACTTTTCAGGTTCATCCGGACGGGGAAGCCAGCCGATGGTTGTTTCGTACGCTTCCAGCCCGGCAGCTGAACTGGTTTATGCTGCGACGCCGCTCGAGGAAGCCCCAACCGGCTCTATCGTGGCAGACGGGACCTGTTGGCGGCAGATAGAATTCGCCGGCATCCTGAAAGGGACAACCCAGCGCGCCCTGGCGGAAAAATTTATCGACTTCCTGCTGAGCAAGCCGTTTCAGGAAGATGTGCCGCTGCAGATGTTCGTTTACCCGGTGCTGCCCGGCGCCGCGCTGCCCGAGGTGTTCACGCGCGCGAGCGCTGTGCCTGTCCGGCCAGCCAGCCTGGACCCCGGGCTCATCGCGGAGCGGCGCGACGAGTGGCTGCGCGCCTGGACCGATTTGATGTTGAAATGAGCTGAATGAAGGCGAAGCGCGGCAAGTTTTGGTGGAAAGCGCTGCTGTGGCTGCTGCCGGCAGCCTTTCTGCTGGTGTTTTTTTACCAGCCGCTGGCTGCAATTCTGCGCCTGGCGTTTTCAGCGCGGTTGGCCGGGGAGGGGCAAAGTTTTCAGCCCGCGATGGTTGCGGAAACTTTCGGATTCACGCTCTGGCAGGCTTTGCTTTCCACGCTGCTGACGCTGGGGGTGGGCTTGCCGGCTGCGTACCTGTTCTCCCATTTTGAGTTCCCCGGACGAAAATTCCTGCGGCTTATCACGCTGCTGCCCTTCATCCTCCCAACCGTCGTGACGGCGGTGTGTTTCAACAGCCTGCTGGGACCGCGCGGCTGGTTGAACCTGGGCTTGATGGCGCTCTTCAATCTTTCCGAGCCGCCTGTGCACATCTTAGACAGCCTGCCGGCCATCTTGCTGGCGCATGTGTTTTATAACAGCTCATTGATTATTCGCATTGTGGGCGGAGCCTGGAGCCGGCTGGACCGCAAACTGACCCAGGCCGCCCGGATGTTAGGCGCCGACGCCTGGCATACTTTTTGGGAATTGACTTTGCCCCTGCTGCTGCCAGCTATCGGCGGAGCCAGCCTGCTCGTTTTCCTGTTCGACTTTACCAGCTTTGGGGTGGTGCTGATGCTTGGCGGGCCGCGCTTTGCCACGCTGGAAGTGGAAATCTACACCCAGGCGCTGTACCTGTTCAATCTGCCGCTGGCGGGTGTGCTCTCCGTCGTCCAGCTCGCGTTCACGCTGCTGGTCGCCTGGCTGCAAAACCGCGTCAGCCTGCCGCGTTACGGCAAGGCAGCTATGAGCTCGGAACGCGCCAACCTGCGCCGACCCAAAACCCGCGCGGAAAAAGCTTTCACGCTGGCGGTTGTGATCATGTTGGCTGCGCTGACGCTGCTGCCGCTGCTCAGCCTGGTGACGCGCAGCGTGGTCAGCCTGGAGGCGGACCGCGGCGCGCGCGGCGAGGTGCAGGCCGGGTTTACCCTGCGTTATTACCGCGAACTGTTCCGCAATACCAGCGGCTCAATATTCTACGTGCCGCCGGTGACTGCGGTGCGCAACTCTTTGCTCTACGCCGGGGCAGCAATGCTGATTGCCAATCTGTTGGGCTTACTCACGAGCTACGCGCTGCAAGCTTCCGGGAGGCTGGGCCGCTGGTTGGAACCGCTTTTTATCCTGCCGCTGGGCGCCAGCGCGGTAACGCTTGGGCTGGGCTTTGTGATGGTTTTCCGCCGCCCGCCCTGGGACGCGTTCAGCTTCCCGATGCTGATTCCCTTCGCGCACGCGTTGGTGGCGCTTCCCCTGGTTCTGCGCACGCTGCTGCCGACCCTGCGCGGCATTCCTGATTCTCTGCGCCAGGCTGCGGGCACGTTGGGCGCTGGTTGGGCGCGCGTCTTCCGCGAGGTGGATTTGCCGGTGATGCTGCGTTCGCTGCTTGTGAGCATGGTGTTCGCTTTTACCGTCTCGCTGGGGGAGTTTGGCGCCTCGAGCTTCTTGAGCACCGGCCAAAACCCGACCATCCCGGTGGCCATTTTCCGCTACATTTCCCAGCCGGGCGCGCTGAATTACGGCCAGGCGCTGGCGATGTCCACGATATTGCTGCTGGTTTGCGCGGCCGGAAGCGTGCTTATCGAGAAGGCGCGCCTGCCCGGAGAGGAGCTGTTCTGATGCTGGAAATCAGGGATATCCATAAAAGCTACGAGGGGAAACCCCTTCTGGAGGGGATTTCCTTCACAGTGCGCGAAGGCGAGACCGTCTGCTTGCTGGGGGAGTCGGGCAGCGGCAAGAGCACGCTGCTGCGGATTATCGCCGGGCTGGAAGAGGCGGAGGCCGGTTCGCTGTGGTGGAACGGTGAGGAAATCAGCGCTGTGCCGGCGCATAAGCGCGGCTTCGGGCTTATGTTCCAGGATTACGCGCTCTTTCCGCACCGGAACGTGCAAGCGAACGTAGCATTCGGGCTGCGCATGCAAGGGCTGCCCTCGGCAGAAGTCGAAGCGCGCACGCGCGCCGCGCTGGCCATGGTGCGCATGGATGGTTTTGAAGGAAGAGCGGTTGCCGAGCTTTCGGGCGGGGAGCAGCAGCGCGTGGCCTTGGCGCGCGCGCTGGCGCCTGACCCGCGTTTGCTGATGCTGGATGAACCTTTGGGGGCGCTGGACCATGCCTTGCGTAAACAGCTGATTGGCGAGCTGCGCCGAATTTTGCACGACAGCCGCAAACCTGCCATTTACGTGACGCATGACCGCGAGGAGGCTTTTGGCCTGGCGGATACGCTGATGCTGCTGCACGGCGGCAGGATTGCGCAAGCCGGCAGTACGGCCGAGCTTTTTAGACATCCGGTGAACGCCTGGGCGGCAGGCTTTTTGGGACTTGGCAGCCTGCTTTCCGGGGTGGTTTTAAGCCTGGCGCCCCTGCGGGTAGGCACGGCATTGGGGGTCTTCCGGGTCTCCGATTGCGCGCGGGCATGGCAGCCGGGCGAGAAAGTTCAGCTTCTGCTGCGTCCGCGAGAGGCGCGGGTGTTCGCGGGGCAGCCGGAAGGCGAGAATCAATTTACGGCGCGGGTGAGAGACTGCCTGTTTATGGGAGAGAATTACCAAACCGAACTGCGCGTAGATGACTATTCCTTGACTATTCAAACCGAGCTTCCGCTGGGCGTTGGCGCGGACCTTGTTGTCGGGTTTCCGCCGGACAAACTCAGCTGCCTGGAGGCGGAATGACGGCTGAAACGCGCTTCGTACAGGTGACCAAGCTGAACGCGCGAGGGGATTTTGTTTTCTCTTACCCCGCGCGGCTGCTGCGGGAGCAGGACGGCGCGCGTCTGGTGGCAGGAACCTTTAATATCGAAAGCGTCGCGGTTGGAAAACTGTATTTCCGGCGCGGGGACCATGCCTTGGAGTGGTATTCGACGCGGCGCTGGTACAACCTGCTGCAGGTCTGCGAGCAGGCCAGCAAGCAGGTGAAAGCCTGGTACTGCAATATTTGCCTGCCCGCAGTCTTTCGCGAAGATGAAATCTGCTGGCGCGACCTGGCGCTGGATTTGTTGGTATATCCTGACGGAAGCATGGAATTATTGGACCAGGATGAGTTCGCGGAGCTGGCGCTGAACTGGCAAACACGGGCCGCGTGCTGGCGGGCGCTAAAGGAAGTGATGCGGCTGTTTAAGGAAAACAGCCTTCCTTTTCAGGAAGGCTGAGCAAATTACATGCCTGAGCCAGCGCCGAAATTTTAGTATCCGAAACTATTAATCCAGTTCGAAAGCGGTCCGCAGCCGGCAAAACCGCCAATCACGCCGACGACCAGTAGAATGATTAGAATCACCGCCAGCACGCACAGGATGATGTTAATCCATCCGAGCCAGAGACCCGCGGTAGCCATGCCGCTGCCGCTGAGCGCGCCGTTGCTGCTTTTTATTTCCCGCTTGGCGACGTAACCGGTAATGAGGGCGATAATGCCGCCCAGGAAGGGCAGCAAAAAATAGCTTGAGATGCCGCTGATCAGACTGACAATCGACCAGGGGGACGTGGTGATAGGTTGAGGCAATTGATTATTTGTGGTCATAGTTTTTCCTTTCGTTAACCTTATTCCTGATTATATTCCTTCACAGGCTTTCGGAGCCTGCGGATGAGTGATACCAATGCCCAGGTGAGCAGAATAAGTACAATCAGCATCAGCACGGGCAGGACAACGGAGAGCACGGATACTAACGTTGCAACCACATCCTCTGAGAGACTGACAATCGGATCGCCGGCGCCGGCTGTGGAGGCGGTGATGAGCGGACGGACTGCCGCAGACTTGACCGTGTGCACTGTTCCGGCGACAAGCAGCCCGCAGATCAGCGAGAGCACCGGGCTAACCTCGGTTACGGAGCCGGCGCTGGCGGCAAAAACAATTGCGCCAGCTGTCGGGCGGATGAAGGTCTGGATGGCATCGTTGACATGGTCAACCGCCGGCACTTTATCCGCGACCGCCTCAACCAGTACCAGCACTACCAGCACACCAATCGTCCACCAACTGGTGAGCGCGTCCCACGGTTTGGAGAGCTCAATAAGGTTCGTGAATTTTGCCAGCAGGGACACCACCAGCAGCGGAATGTACGCGTTCAGACCCGCCGAAGCGGAGAGCCCGAAAGCCCCTAAGATACCTGTAATAACATTTCCCATGGATTTCCTTGTCTATAAAAAACCTGCACATACAAATTAATTATAGCCATTTATGACCAGAACGCAGTAGAGAATCAGAGGTTTGTAAGAGCAAAGGTATATTGCCCTGAAATAGGACAACAGAAATGTCCTCATTTAGAGCCAGGAAATCAACATTCTTTTTTTAAGGGAATGAAAATCCCCTGACACACAAGGAAGTAGCAGCCTTTCCCCGTTTTTTTCTTTGCCAGCGGCTTGACCGAGGCAAAATCGAGCCGCTTGCCGCTGGGAAAGGGCGCAACCGTGAAACATGCTGGAAAAGAAGAAAGGCTTGGTCTCGAGGAAAAAACCGTCCTGATGACTTTATCCACGCATCAGGGCATTTCTAACTTGCCCGCATTACGACATTTGTATTTAGCTTTAACAAGATAATCAGAGCTTTAAGGCTGCCCAGGTTCCGGTGAGCAGCAGGCGCAGGATATCCAGAAGCAAAATTTGAGCCAGCGCGGCGCATAAGCCCAGCGCCAGCGGTACACGCAGTTCCCGCCAGTTTTTGTATTGGTTCGCTCTCCCAAGCAGCATGACCCCCAAAACGGTGTACGCCAGCGTGAGCACGAGGGGCACGGCCAAGGCGGAAAGCACGGCCAGCACGGCTTTCAGCCACTCCGGACCGGAATAAACTGCCCAACCCAGCAGCGCGGCCGCACCCAGCAGCCCGAGCAGGTGCGGAAGACTTTCCAGGGCGGCGCCGGGCTTTGAATTCGACCAGACCGACTGGTTAAAGACCGGAGCAAGTACAGCCCCGATGCAGATGCCCGCTCCAAAACCGGTGATGAGGCGGAGAAGATTGGTGGTTTGGTATGGGGTTGATAGCGGAATTGCGGCTTGCGCGAAGGAGTTCAGCCCGTCCAGCGCGAAGGCCATGAAAAGCAGACCCAGGATAACCAGCAGCGCGGGCGGAGCGAACTTGCGCTGTCTGCCGCGCAAGAGATGAAAGAAAAGGCTGAGCAGCGCGCCGAGGTACATGCCGGTACAGCGCGCGCACAAAGGAAATTGGTGCGTGTGCGCGAAGAAAGAGCGTTCCGGAATCTGATGGCAGACTGCATAGCCAATAGCGCTGAGCCTGGGCCAAAAGCCCTGCGGCGCGAGCAAGTACAGGCCTGCACCCAGCAGTACCGCGCTGAATCCCAGGGCTAAAAACCAGACGCGTTCTTTTTTCGGCACGCTGGCAGACGCGGCTGGTTGGGCGCTGTTTGCCGGTTTCAGCTGCCGGTCGGGCTCAGGTAAGCGTGGGCTTTCTTCAGCCATGAGATGATTTCAATCTGCTGCGGGCAGAGCGTTTCGCAGGTTCCGCATTCCACGCAGCTGTCTGCTTTGTGCTCGTCTTTAATGTCATTTTGGTATGCGTTTTGACCGCGGCGGGGTTCATCGTACATCAGCGCTTCGTTGTAAATCTCGAAGACAGAGGGGATGGCTACGCCGCTGGGGCAGGGCAGGCAGTATTCGCAGTGCGTGCAAGGGATGGGCGCGAGGGCTTCCCGGGCCAGGCGCGCCTGCCCGATGACTGCCAGCTCTTCGGGCGCCAGGCTGTTCGGGTTGGATTGTTCGGCACTGACCAGGTTTTGCTCGACTTGTTCCAGGCTGCTCATCCCGGAAAGCAGCAGGGAGACCTCCGGTTGATTCCAGACCCACTGCAGGGCCCAGTTTGCTGGCGTCCAGTCTTTAGCGGAGCGCGCGAAGACTTCCGCGACCGCGGGAGGCGGCGGGTTCTTGGCCAGCCGGCCGCCGCGCAGCGGTTCCATCACGACCACCGCCAAGCCTTTATCCGCGGCGGCGCGCAAGCCCTTTTGCCCGGCCTGTTCGTTGATATCCATATAGTTGTACTGAATCTGGCAGAAGGTCCAGTTGTCGTAGCCGTTCAGAATGTCCTCAAATACGTTGTAGCTGTCGTGGAACGAAAAGCCGAGATGTTGGAATTTCCCCTGCGCCATCTTGCGCTCCGCCCAATCAAAGACCTTCAGCTCCTGGTAGTTCTGCCAGCAGTGGGCGTTCAAGCTGTGCAGCAGGTAAAAATCAATGTGGTCGGCCTGCAGCCGTTCCAGCTGCGTGTCCAGAAACCTGTCCATGTCTTCGCGGCTGTTGACGAGCCAGGAAGGCATCTTGGTGGCCAGGCGCACTTTCTCGCGGTAACCCCGCGCCAAAACCTTGCCAACAAAGCGCTCGCTTTGTTCGCGGTGGTACGACCAGGCGGTATCGATGTAGTTTACGCCGGCATCAATGGCGCGGCGCAGCATGGGCGCAGCCTGGTCTTCATCGATTAAGCCGCTGTCACCCTCGAGGGTGGGAAAGCGCATGCAGCCAAAGCCAAGCGCGGAAGCTTGCCAATCCAATTTGCCGAAGGGACGATATTTCATACGGATATCCTTTTGATGGTAATTGCCTGAATTTTACCTTCAAAACTGGAAATTCGAGGTTTTCAGCTCTTTTGCATATTCCCCTGATACCAGTTAAAATTCAGACATGGCTGAGCCTACAGAC
>DAONFX010000069.1:0-10475 GCA_035403825.1 Anaerolineaceae bacterium | reverse complement strand
CGGTTATTTGCACGTGGTCCAACCCTGCGGCAACCAAATCCTGCATAAGCTGCTCATCGGCGAGGCGCCTGGCGTTGGTGTTCAGACCTGTCACCAGCCCGAGTTCCTGCGCGTAGGCGACGAGTTCGACCAGGTCTTCCCGCAGCGTGGGCTCGCCGCCGGTGAAAACCACATGCGGAATGCGCAGTTCCCAGACGCGGTCAATATTTCCTTCCAGGTCCTGGTATCCAGTTCCGGGTAGCTGCGCGGGCGGGCGTTGTAACAGTGGGCGCAGCTGTTGTTGCAGCGGTAGGTTAGTGCCAGGTCCATGCGGTATGGCGCGGACAGCGCAACCGAAAAAGGCATGTGCTTCTCCAGACCCAAATCGCATACCGGGCATAAACCGCTTTGTTCATCCAACAGAGCGTCCACCTGATTGGAAATCCTGGCATAATCCTCAGAAATCCTGTTTTTCGGCGCTTTGTAAAGCTTGCTGAGCGCGCGGACTGCATCTTTCTCTCCGGCTTTACTGAGATGATAGTATGCCATCTGAACCGCGGTCGGGTTCAGGTGTACGACCCGGCTGGCGTTCACAACCAGCAGACCGCTGCCGTCTTCGTCCAGGCGGATATGCACCCGGGATTTCGAATCGTCATCCGCGATATCGAACTGGTACAAACCGGGAGCCGCAGGTGGGAGCGGTTTTTTGGGGAGAAGTGTATGTGCCATATGCCTTTTCAGTGTCAGCGCCCGCCCCCAGCGCAAGCGCAGGCGCAGCCGGCGCAAGCACAAGCGCACGCACAGGAGTGCCCGCCGCCGCCGCCTCCACGAAAACCGCCGCTGCCGCTTTTGTAGCTGGTGGTCGGGATCGGGTTGGTTTTGTTGGTAATCGCGCCGGTAAAACCGGTCAGGTCGCCAATTGCTCCGGCAGCCAGGCTGGAAGCGCCGTTTATCATTGAAGCGGCAAAATCAGAGCCGGGGATATTCGGCAGGGAGAGGGAGGGTTTGCTGCCTCCGCCGGATGGGGCGCCGGTACCAGCGCTGGCGGGTAGGTTAAGTCCGCCGCCGCCGCTGGTCTGCGCGGAGGGCTGCCAACCGGGGTTGTAACGCGGCCACCACATCGGTACGATGACCGGACCACCGGAGAAGGTTTCTTCGGTTTTCGTGTTGAAGTCTTTATCGAGCATCGTCCATTCCAGCGTGTGGTCGTATTGAGCGCTCTTAATCTCAGGCGTGTTCGCGTCCTGAACGGCTTTCCAGGCGCGGGCGATGATATCTTTGTAGTAAGCAACCGTTTCCGCCTTGCTGAAACCTTTCATTTTCGCGGTGACGCTGTTTACCAGGTCAATGATCATGGTTTGCAGGGCTTGTTTTCTCTCCGACGGTTTCTCCTTCAGGAACGCCTGAATGAAGCCTTTTTCATAGTCATACAGGCCGTCGGGCAGCGGTTCGCTCGGCTTGATGGTAAGCGGGTCTTTTTGGGTGATGGTGATGGCTTCTTTCTTCAGCAGCCCGAACATGATCATGGTCAGGATTTTGTCGAGCGGTTCTTCCATGAGGATGCCGGCTTCCACCGCGGTCAATCCGCGCTTAACACCCTGCCCTTCGATAGAAATCTTGGGGGACATATACGCCATCTTGCGTTTGCTTTCCGCCTTGGAGCCTTTGATGATTCCGAGGACGACAAACGTTCCAAAAATCAGACTGCCGCCGCAGCAGAATATCGTGCCCGGGTCAATGGAAAAACCTCCGGAACCCGATGATGTTTCCCCTCCCTGCTGGGTATATTCTTCTTTGCTGCTGACTGCCCCAGTTGGGACAGCAGAGGCAGGAAAGGCAGTGCCGAAGTAATAATTGCTGTGAAGATTCGCGTTTTCGGTGTACCAGGAGTAGTATACGCGTCCATCCTGGGTCGTGGAGGCTTCGGGGGTATCGCTCCCCGGCCAACCGGAAGGACGGTAATACACGCCGGCATCGATGCCAACGCCGGGCGGGAGAACGATAGTCATGCGATACTTGGTCGCGGTAGAACGGTCGAACTCCGCGTCAAATGTGTTGGGGGAGAACTGGAAATTGATGTAGTTTTCGCGGTCGCCCTGGTCGTAGGGGAAGAGCACACCGGTGATGCCTGTTACAGTGGCGATGACTGTGCCCGTCTCGCCCGGCTGAATAGCGAGGTCTTGCAGTGCGAGTTCCGCCCCGTTTACGTAGGCCGAATCGCCAATCCTGGGGATGGTTTCTCCATTGATTGTGCCCGTGATGTTATGAAGATCGTATTGAGCAAGCGGCAAACCAAGGTCGATGAAATCAATGGGATCCGCGGAAGGATCGTTCTCAAAAACCATCAGGTACCGCAAGGTCAGGCTGCCGTCTTGTTCCAGGTAGGCTTCCACTTCATACTCGCTTACCGTAAAGCGGTAAGTTTGTGCGGAAACCGCTGCCGGAAACATAAAGGCAGCCAAAAGCACCAGGAGAAGAAAGACTGTGTTTAGTTTTTTCATACTTTTTACCACTTTGGTTCTTCCGTCAATTGGTAGGTAGTTCCGCAGCTGTGGCAGGTTACAACCGGCGCGCCCTGAATCATTTTGATATCGTCGGCTGCCAGCGGTGAGCCGCAGGACTGGCATTTGATGGCGTCCATCTTTACATTACCGGGCAAATCCACGTTTACGGAGATGTTCTGCGTCGTGCCGGCTGCTTTCGCGCCGACGCGCGCGCCGATAATGATGAATACGAACGCAATCGCCAGGCCAATAAGCCCGACCGTCAGCCAGCTTGTGCTTCCGGATGGGCTGAACGCGCCGAGAATGAACAGGAACGACAACACGATCAGTATCCCCGCGACGATGTAGAGAATGGTTCTGGCTGCTTTCATCCTGTCAACTCCTTCAACTGGTAGTAATTGTGGACATTTTCACAATGCTGGAAATATTAAACGCAAATTGGATTCATAACCTAATATAATATACCTATCTTGTGTGATGATAACATCTTTTTTCTTACTTGTCGGCTGGACGAGAGAAAGCAAAGGTCAGGACGGATGGAGAAAGCAAAAATACCCGACATTGTAGTCGAGCGGCTTCCAGTTTATCTGCAGGCGCTGAACCACCTGCTGAGGGAAGGCCGGGGCGTGGTGTCTTCTGCGGAGCTTGGGCGTATGGTGGATGTTTCCGCAGCCCAAATTCGTAAAGACCTCTCGTATTTCGGCGGCTTTGGCAAGCAAGGCAGCGGTTATCATGTCATCAGCCTGATCGAGAATCTGCGCGTGATTTTGCATCTCAACCAGATTTGGCCCGTGGTGATCGTGGGCGTCGGGAACCTTGGTCAGGCGCTGTTGAGATACCAGGGTTTCGCCCGCAGGGGTTTTGAAATCGTGCTGGCGTGTGACAACAACCCTGACTTAATTGGCAGCACGCAAAGCGGAATGCAGATCAACGACGTGCGCAACCTGGCGGATGACCTGAAGCGCCTTAATATTCAGATTGCTGTGCTCACAGTCCCGGCGGGATGCGCGCAGCAAGTAACAGACCAGCTGGTTTCCGGCGGTATTCGGGCAATCTTGAATTACGCGCCGCTGGTGTTGAAAGTGCCCGAGAGCGTGCATGTCATCAATATTGACCCGGTGGTCAAATTGCAGACACTGACTTTTTATCTGGAAGCGGAAGATTAGGTTGATTTCCCCAATAAGTGCAGCAGGACATCCGGATTATCCAGTTTATCCACCCGGATGCGTTTTTTTCTGTTGTTTATTGTTTTGATTCGCAGACAGCCCTTTTCGATCGCTGCCGATTTTATCTGAGTAAGGGGCAGGGAGGTTTTTCGTATTTGCAAGCTGTCCGGTGAAAGGCTCACCTGCTTCCCGAATGCAAGCTTACCCGCGCGGGAAAGCCGTTCCTGAGAAAGTTGGTATAACGCCGGAAAAGAGCGCTCGCGTATCCGATTGACAAGCTCCTCAAAGCGGTCCATGCGCGCGTCGAAGCACAATTTGTTCCCGACTGCGTCCGTTAACTCCACGCGTTCACGCCGGCTGCCTGGAATTCCCAGGAAGAAAGCCCGGGAAAACTTGAACCGCAGCGTTTCCAAAGAGTCCCAGCGCAGCTTCAGGTCCCGTCTTCCGTTCTTTGTGCGGATGCCATCTTCTGATAAGGAAATTATCGTTTTCTTGCGCGGCAAATTGGCGAAAAGCAGCCAGAACAGCAAGACCAACACTACCGGCAGCAAGATCAGGATGAGCTTTCCATTGATCCACAGGATGGACAGCCCATATCTGGCGGCGCGCGGCGCAAACCACTGCCAGGCATGATATCCTGAGGCGCACAGACCGGCAAGCAGCAGCAGGCTGAAAACAAAACGCCATGCGCGGATGCGGCGCTTCTTTTTGTCCGTGAAAACGGCATCTGGTTGTAGTTCGGGGGCTTGTGAGGCTTCCACGGCAGACTCAGTTTTGTTGGCTGCGGAGTATCAAGTCGAGCACTCCGAAGGCTTTGGCGGTTCCCTCCACCGTGCAGGTGACCGGGTTATCCACGATGTATGCGGGAATGCCCAGGGCAACAGTGAGGTATTTGTCCAACCCTTTCATCAGCGCGGTCCCACCGCACAAAGCAACGCCGCGGTCGATGATATCGGAAATCAATTCGGGCGGGGTTTTCTCCAGCACACGTTTGGCGGTTGTGGCAATTTCCTCCAGCGGCGCTTGCATGGCTTCCACGATTTCATTGGTGGTCAGGCTGGCTGGCTTTGGAAGTCCGCTAACCTGGTCCTGCCCCTGAATTTCCATGGTTTTTTCTTCGTCGATGGGGATAGCGGCGCCGATGCGGATTTTCAAAGCTTCCGCGGTGGGTTGAGCGATGATCAGGCCGTATTTCTTGCGGACATACGCGCAAATTGCGTCGTCCAATTTCAGGCCGGCGGCCTGAGAGGTTTCGGCGCTGACGATGCCGGTCATGGAGATAACCGCGGCTTGGGTTGTTCCTCCACCGAGAGAAATAATCATGTTGCCGGTTGGGGTGTTGATGGGCAGGTCCACACCGATGGCAGCCGCCAGAGGCTGGGGAATGAGGTTCACTTCCCGGCCGCCCGCGCCGAGCCCGGCTTCCTGCACCGCCCGGCGTTCCACACTGGTGATACCGTATGGGACGCTGATGATGATGCGCGGACGGAAAAAGATGGTCGGTCCGGTAACTTTCTTGATAAGGATGCCCAGCAGCTTTTCTGTCAGTTCATATTCGGCGATGACGCCGTTGCGCAGCGGACGGACAACCTCAATCGATTCCGGCACGCGACCCAGCATGCCGAGGGCGGTGGTGCCGTATTCCACCAGTTTCATCTCGTTCGTGACAATCGCGACGATGGTCGGTTCCTGCACCAGAATCTGATTGCCCTCCGCGATTTGCGTGTTGAAAGTGCCGAGGTCGATCCCCAGTTCACGTGAAAATGCTGCCATGGATAAATCCTATCAAGTCAAAGTTAAATTCATTCTACCATCCCTGCAGCTTGCTTGCGCAAAGCCTGCAGAAGCAGCCTGTCAGCGGTTAAAGTATTGTAAGGCCACGCGCAGTTTGTCTTCTACTGTATCGGGCAGATCCTTTGGCAAAGCCTGGATGGCAGTCTGTGCTTCGACGATGCTGTAGCCCAGCCCTACCAGCGCTTCCAAGGCCTCGTCTTCGGCGCTGCTGGTGGGTTTGCGCAGGTCAAAGCCGGCCTCCGCGCTGATGCGGCCCTGCATGTGGATCAGGATTTTCTGCGCGGTCTTCTTGCCAATGCCCGGCACGCGGCTGAAAAGGTCAGGCTGTTCGCTGATAATTGCCGTGCGGATAATATCGAGAGAAAGCGTGGAAAGGATTGCCATCGCCAGGCGCGGTCCAATGCCTTCCACGCCGAGAAAGTGCAGGAAAAACTGCTTTTCTTCCATTGTCCGAAAACCGTAGAGGGCCAGCAGATCCTCCCGTACCACCAGATAGGTGTGCAGGAAGACAATGTCAGCCGGCTCTACTTCGGAGAGTACTGACCTGGTAACCGTAACCTCAAAACCCAGCCCCTGCACGTCGAGGATCAGGCTGTCAGCGAGTTTCGATTGGACTTTTCCGCTAATGGACGCGATCATAAAGGCTCTATTCTGCGTTTCCGATTTTGATTGTAAATCTCATAGAGAATTATACCTGCGGCAATCGAAAGGTTGAGGGAATCACAGGCGCCTTCCATGGGGATGCGGACGGTCTGCCTGCATAGCGCCAGATATTCCGCGGGTAAGCCCTGCCGTTCGCTGCCCATCAACACAAGCGCCGGCAGGGAGTAGCGGGCGAGCGTGTAATCCTCGGCGCCCTTATCCGATGACCCGAAGATGGAGAGGTCTGGACGGCTGAGAGCCCAGGTCTGAAACTCAGAAAGCCTGGATTTCATCAATCGCACGGTAAAGATTGATCCCATCGAGGCTTTGACGGCGGCGGCATCATAAGGGTCCGTGCAGTCATCCAGGAGCAGCAGCGCCTTCGCACCGACCGCGTCGCATGTGCGCAGCACAGTCCCCAGGTTGCCGGGATTCTGCACCGCCTGAAGGGCAACCCACAGGTCGGTTTCCACGGGTGCGCTTTCGTCCAGAGGGAACCAGCGCTGAGCGATTACCGCGGCAATGCCCTGGGGGGTGTCTTTACGCGCCAGGGATGCGAAGACAGCCTGGCTGACCTCAAGGATTGGGATGCCGCGCGTTCGCGCTTTCTCCACCAGACCCTGCCCAAATTCGCTCACCAGCAGCTCCGGCGAGTAGATGATTTGCTGGATTTGCGCGCCTGAGTCGAACGCCTGAGCGACTACCCGCAGACCTTCCGCCAGGAAATTTCCCGTGCTTTTCCGCTCTTTTGGGAGCAGGAGCTTGCGCGCGGCAACAATGCCGGGATTAGTCAGGCTGGTAATCATGCTTCGCCTTTGTCGGCCGCGCTGCTGGAAAAATTGAGGTAGCCAATGTGGCACAGCGCCACCGCCAGGGCGTCAGCGGCGTCGTCCGGCTTTGGGATCGCGTCCATATTCAGCAAGATGCGCACCATTTCCTGTACCTGCGGCTTATGAGCATTGCCGT
Source organism: Anaerolineaceae bacterium (assembly GCA_035403825.1). GTDB lineage: Bacteria > Chloroflexota > Anaerolineae > Anaerolineales > Anaerolineaceae > Mesolinea. The sequence goes on along the minus strand of DAONFX010000069.1, from coordinate 3,424 downwards.
AAGAGGTGACCGAGAGTTTGACCTCGTTTGGGGTGTATTCCGCGAGCGGCAGCCGGCCTTGTTCCAGGCATAAACTGATTACGCCGCGCGCCTCGCTGACAGCCGAAACCGTCTTCAGGTTTTTCTGGAAGAAGATTTTCTCCATGGCGGCATGCGTAGGTTGGTATTCGGCCAGGATTTCGCGCAGATGTTCGTACAGAAAAAGCAAACGGCTGGGAGTTGAACTCACAGCCGTTGAATCAATGACACCAAAGCTTACCAGCGCTGGGCTGCCTGCCGGATCCACTGTTACCAGACCATAGCCTGTAATGGCAATACCCGGGTCGATACCCAACACCAGCATCGGGCTTTATTCTTTCTCAAGATCCGCGAGCGCTTCCTCGGTAATCTTGAGGTTCGAATAGACATTCTGAACGTCGTCGGATTCCTCAAGCGCTTCAATGGTGCGCAGGATGCTGATGGTTTTTTCTTTGTCCAGTTCCATTTCCTGCTGGGCGACCATGCGCAGCCCGGCTTCTTCCGGTTTGATATTGAATTTCTTCAGACTATCACCGATAGTTTTGAAACTTTCCACGCTTCCAACGATTTCGATGTACCCATCGTCTTCAAGGACATCGTCCGCCCCGCCTTCCAGCGCGGCTTCGAACACTTTGTCGAAGTTTTTCCCGTCAGATTTGACCGAAAAAACTGCTTTGCGGTCAAACTGCCAGCTGATGGAGCTGGTATCCGCCAGGTTTCCGCCGGCTCGGGTGAGGATGTGGCGCAGTTCCGCGACGGTGCGGTTGCGGTTTTCGGTAACGCACTCAATCATGGCGACGATGCCGTGCCCGAGGGTTCCGCCATAAGTCAATTCTTCCAGTTCGGCTGCGGATTTATCTTCACCGGTGCCGCGTTTGATGGCGCGTTCGATGCTGTCTTTGGGCATGTTGCTGGACCTGGCACGATCAATTGCGAGATAAAGGCTGACGTTCATGGAGGGGTCACCGCCCCCTTCACGGGCAGCCAGTGCGATTTCACGTGCCAAACGCGTGAATACCGCGCCCTTTTTTGCGTCGGCTGCGCCTTTTTTGCGCTTGATTGTGGACCAGTGCGAATGTCCAGACATAATAAAATCTCCTCGCTTTTAACTAGGGTTTACTTCAGAACAATTTATTATACCACCTGGCGATTCGGGCGTATAGACAAAGTCAAAGACTAAAGTAGCAAAATAGAAATGTCCTGATTTAGATCAGGAGCTAAGAAATCCTCATTCGATCCCTCAAAGTTTTTTTACAATGGAATGAGAATGACCTGATACACAAGGTTATCGCCGCGTTTTCCCTCTCACTCCCCTTCCCAGCGAACGAAATTTATTAGTTTATCCTAATTAACTATTATTAAGACGGGGGTGAACTTTGATAGAAGCTGTGCGCTATTCCAAACGTATTTCCCTTTTCCAGCAGCTTGAGCGAGGCAAAATAAAGCCCCTTGCCGCTGGGGAAGGTCCAGGGTGCAATCGTGAAACATGATCTATAAGAAGAAATAAGCGGCATAGTTTCGAGGGAAAACCCATCCTGACGACTTCATCCACGAATCAGGACATTTCTGTTTCGCCTGGACAAACAAAGTCGAAGCCGCGGGTTGAGAAACTCTGCGGGCCGTAAAGCTTGTGCCCGCCGGAAAAGTATTAGTCGGATACAGCTTTCTGTCCGCCAGATTCAAATCGCTGCCGGCTCAGCTTACTCCGAAGGCGTTCGCGGCGGTGGACAAAGGCCGCCTCTCGCTGTGCGCTGCGGGCTTCCGGGCTGAAGCGGGACATGACGCTCAGGGCTTGCTCCGTAAATTCCAGCGCAATTTGGGGGTTGCCGCGCTGGTGCTCGTGGAATTTGGCGAGTTCCTCCAAAGCCTCCAAAGCGCCTGACTCAGCTGCCTGGAGCCACAGCGCTTCGGCTTCCTGATACCGGTTCTGCCTTTTGAGCAGGCGCGCCTGCGCCAGCAGCGGCTCCACGCGGGGTTCGGGCGAGCCGCCCACCCTGCGCCCTTTTTCGTACAGCGAAAGCGCGCTGTCTGCGTCTCCCAGCTTTTCGAAAAGGCGCCCAAGACTGGTAAGGTCCTGGCTGCTGTCGTTTTGCCAGGCCGCCGGGTCGTGCAGGACGTCGGTGAACAGCGCGAAGAGGGCTGCCAGGCTGACGACGTCCTGCTCGTTGTGCACGAAAATACCTTTGAGCGGCTGCGCGTCTCCTTCGCGCAAATATTGCGTGTAGTACTCCGGGATGAGATACCCGGGCACTTCGTTCGCGTCGCGGCTGAGGCCAAAAATTTTGTCCTCAATGTTGCCCAGATTACATTGCTCGAGACGCGCTTTCCAGATTCGACGGGTCAGGTGCAGCAAATCCAGGTGCGGCAGGTCTTCGAAGGGGCTGGTGAAACCCTGCAGAATGTAGCGGGCGTTCAGGATGGGAATATCGAAGGATTTTCCATTATAGGTTACCACGGCTGCCATGTCCCGACAGAATTCCTCCAATGCCGCCAGAAGCGCGGCTTCTTCAGCTGGTCCGCGCAGGAAAAACTGCTCCATTACGAATCTGCCGCCGCGGTACCTTCCGACGCCGACCATGAAAGCCATCGTGCCGGTCCCGCCTGAAAGACCGGTGGTTTCCGTGTCTAAAAAGATGAAATTCTCAATGCTGGTCTCCGCCAAATGCGGGGTGCGTGCCCAGCGCGCGATGCCTTGAGTCGGTCTGGCAGGCAGCAGCGCCTGGTTTCCAAGCCGGTAATCTTCAGGGTACGCATGGTTGGAAGAGAACAGGCTGCCAAAGTTCGTTTGGATTTCCCGGCCTTCCACTACCTGCTCAATGAGTTTGCGGGTCTTGCGGGCAGAAGTTGGCTCAGGCTGCATTCCCAGGCTGACGCCCATCTTTTTTAGTTTTTCGCTCAGGGAACCAAAATCCATCTCATACCAACCCGCTTAGCAGCGCCAGCGCTTCCTGCTTGCCGCCGTGCCCTTCCTCGCCGATAGGTCCCACGCAAGCCGGGCATCCGTCCTGGCACTGACAGTCGGCAATCATTTCAGCGGCTTTGGAAATCCAAAACTCCTGCCGTTCGTACAGGCGTTCGGACAGGCCGATGCCTCCCGGCACATTATCGTACACCAGGATGGCTGGACCGCCTTCCGCCAGCACCGAACGCGCCTCGGAAAGCATGCCCAAATCCTCGCGGTCGCACATCACCATCAGCGGAGCCAGATTGCCGAGCGCGTACGCCGCGCCAGCCAGCCCGCTGCGCAAGCGAACAGTAATTTCAGCTTGTTGGTGGCAGGCTGGACACAGTGTGATGAGGTTTGCCGGTGCGTTGGCTTTGTCGGGGTACTCAAAGGTTTTGAACGGCTGGATGTGATGCACGTGCAGCTTGCTCCCATCTCCGCTCGTTCCGCATGCCCGGCAGC
>DAONFX010000068.1:0-10497 GCA_035403825.1 Anaerolineaceae bacterium | reverse complement strand
ATTCTTCACTCAAGGTGAATATGCTATACTTTATCTATGGGAGTTGGGCTGTTTGATGCACACCTGAAAGTTCAACAACCGGATACGCGGTCTCTGCCGGCTTGCTCAATACTTGCTTCCGGCCAGCTCAAAACCGCGGAAATTTTTCCCCTTTTGGGACTAACAATGCTCAGGGGCCTTTCAGCATGGACGGGATAATAACGCTTGACCTGCTCGCGCTCGCAATCGTCATTCTGGCGCTGCTTTGCCTCGGGTTAGCCCTCCTTACCCAACGCCAGCACCCCTACCGCAATTTACGCAAAAACGAAGCGCTGCTGGACGCCGAAAAACTGATGCACGAAGCCGCCGAGAAAGGCCTGCGCCTCACAATTGGCCTGGGCGCCGGCCAGCAGACAAGCGCGCCCGCGCCTGCCAATCTGGCCGGGCTGCCCGTGCTGCGCCTGATGTCCAGGCGTTCGGTCTTTAACGACCAACCCGCGCAGGCGCTGGCGGGTGACGGCGCGTTAGCCGCGCTCGCCCAGCTCATCGTGCGCGGAAAATATCAGAACGCGTTCGCAACGGAACTCTTCAAGCCCGATTTTGCCGTGCTGGCCGGCGCAAGCCCATATGCCTACCTGGCCGGCCTGCTGCCCGAGGTCAATTACCGCGCCAACGCGGGCGTTTTCCTGTTTGGCAGCCAGCGACCTGAAATTATTCTGGCCGCCAGCCTGGCGGAGCAAAAAGACTTGCCGCTGGTGGCTGGCACGGACGACCTCTCAGCGCAGGCGGCGCTGTTTGCCACCAACGCGCGCCTCTGCCTGGGGGAGGACGCGCTGCACGCTGGCGCGGCGCTGGAAACTGACCCCGGCGCGGCTGCTTCCGTTCGCGCGCAGGATTGGCTGCGGGTATTGGCCGTGCTCGGATTGCTGGTGGGAGCCGCCCTGAAACTGCTGGGGGTATGGCAGTGAAAAAGACGGTTCCAGTCCTCGTTGCCGCCGCCGCGGCCTTGTTCATCCTTGCGGCGCTTTTCCTGGGTGAGCCTTTGGCCGGCTGGCTGGGGATTGTCCTGAATTGGGCGGTCATCACTGCTTCAGCCGCGCTGCTGGTCGCCATTGCTGCTCTCATTCTGACTCATTTACGCAATGTTCTCGGCGGAAAACGCGGCTTTCTTTTCAGCCTCATCCTCATCAGCGCCTTCCTGGCCAGCTTTATCGGCGCGCTGGTGCTGGGTGTGGATAACGGCGAATATTTACGCTGGGTGGCGGCCGTCCAGCTGCCATTGGAATCAAGCTTGCTCGGGTTGGCGGCGCTGGTGATGACAGCCGCCGCGCTGCAAATCTTCCGCAACCGCGGCTGGTCCCTGCTGACGATTTCCTTTGGCATCAGCGCGCTTGTTTTTCTCGTGATTGCTCTCGGGCTGCTGCAGGCGCTGAATATCCCCTTGCTGACCGCGGTTCTTAATTATCTGCAGCGCCTGCCCCTCATCGGAGCGCGCGGTTTGCTGATTGGCATCGGCTTGGGCGCGCTGCTGATGGGTTTGCGCGTGGTGCTTGGGCTGGAAAGGCCCTGGGGTGAATAGATGAGCGCGGAGTTGATCCTCTGTCCGCACTGCGGGAAAGAAAACCTGCCCCAGGCCACGCGCTGCGTATACTGCGGTGAAGACCTGGAAGAGCTGTTCCGAATCGAAGGCGTGGAAGATAATACCGCGCTGCAGGATGAACCGGGTATCAGCACGGCTGACCTGGTAGAAGCTCTCAGGCAGGCAGATTCCCAAAAGGACGAAAAAACCGGAGCGGCAGACCGGAACGGTCAAAACGAAGCTGCGGACAGCGGAGGCGAAACCGAATCAGAACCCCCTGCCGGCGAGGATGAACAAACCCCGGAATGGCTGGCGCGCATCCGCAAACGCGCCCAGCAGGAAGAAGACGCGGCCGGCGAGCTTACCCGCAAAGGCAGCTCTTTGGATACCGCCCGCAGTGAAGACCATCAGGGACGCGTGGATCAGGAATTCGCCAGCTGGATCGCGCGCATCCGCGAGAATGCCCGCCGGGAAAACCTGCTGACGCCGAAACCCGCGGCAGACAGCGCTGAAAGTGAAGGCGGCGTGCCGGAATGGCTGCGCAAAGTGCGCGAACTGCAGCCGGAAGCGGAAGAGGAAGAGCCGCTCGCGGAAGAGCCTGCTCCGGAAGAAGCCGAACTGAAAGAAGGGCAAAACGACGCGGCGGAACAGGTGAGGGCTGAAGAAGGCGAGCCAAATAAAGAAACCAGCCCGGACGAGAACGTTTGGGAAAGCGCGTCCGCGCCTGAGGAAGCTCTTGAGACTGAGCCAGAACCTGAACCAGTTCGGGAGCATGAGGAAGCCGCTGAGGAAGCGCAAACACCCGCCGAAACCCCTGAAGCGGAAGAAAGCGCGCCAGCCCCCAAAACGCCGGAGCTTGAGCCGGTGCTGGAAGAATTGGGCTTGGCTGCCGCAAGCGCGGCGGTGGAACTGGAAGAAAAGCCGGCCTCGAGCGCAGAGCTTGGCGCGGATTTGCTGCTGCTGCGCCGGCAAAAAGAAAACGCGCAAATTCTGATGAACCTGATTGGCGAAGAAGGCCGCGGGCTGCCTCCGGCCAAAACCCAGCGGGTCAGCGGCAGGGGTTGGTACCGCTTTATCCTGGGCATATTTCTGCTGCTGGTGCTGGCGGCTGTGCTGGTATTTGTGCCCGAAGCAAAACCCGGACAAGTCGAAAACCCGGCTCCGGCTGCGGCCCTGAAAGAAGCGCTGGGCAGGCTGGCAAGCGGGGATAAAGTGCTGGTCGTGCTGGAATATCAGGCGGCTGACAGCGCGGAATTGGAACAGATAACCGCGCCGGTGCTGAAGGCTTTGCAAACGCGCGGGGTGGAAATGCAATTCCTGACCACGCACCCCAACGGTTTGTGGCTGGCAGACGCGCTGATGCGCAAGGCGGATATCCCCGCGCATGAGACAGGTTTTTTGGCTGGCGGAAAGCTGGGTGTGCTGGCAGCCGCCTTAAACCCGGACGGTGAGAGCGCTCTGGTGCCCGCGGGCGTAGAAAAACTGGAGAATTACGCGCTCATCCTGCTTTTGGAAGATTCGCAGATGGATATCCAGAATTGGATTGAGCAGGCCGGGCCCTGGCTGAGCGCTGACAAAATCGGCGTGTTGGCCAGCAGCCAGAATGCCGCTTTGCTGCTTCCTTATTATGACGCCGGCCAACTGGCAGGCTTCGCCGCGGGCACAACGGAAGGCCGCGTTCTGGCGCAGGCCTTGGACCGGACGGACCTGCCGAGCGCGCCCTCGCGCGCGTTCCAGGCGGGCTTGTTGGTGATGATTGCCGTGATTTTGCTGGGCGTCCTTTCCAAAGTCGAGGCGGACTCGGGCGCGCGCCGCCCGAAGGAGCCGGAAGCATGAACGCGATGGACATTGTGCTGGGCATCATTGGCATCGCGCTTTCCGTGATGATTTTCAGCTACCTGCTGGGCGATAATTTCTTCTTCCGCGTCGCGCTGTATATCCTGGTTGGGGTTTCCTCCGGTTACGCGGCTGCCGTGCTGCTCACGAAAGTTATCCTCCCGCGGCTGATTGAACCGCTGAAGCAAAGCGGCACAGACGCGTTCTGGCTGGCGCTGGTGCCGCTGGTGCTGTGCCTGCTGCTCTCGCTGATGCTGATACCCCGCCTGGTCAAAGCCGGCACGCTTCCCCTGGCGTTTTTGGCTGGCGCTGGCGCTGCCGTCGCGATTGCCGGCATACCTCGCGGAACATTAGCGCCGCAGCTGCTCTCCGTCGTGAACCGCTTCAGCCCCGAATTGCTGCGCGAGAATGCCGGCGCGGATTGGGGCGGAATTCTGGAAGCGCTGTTCATTCTGCTGGGCGTCGTTTCCGTGCTGTTCTACTTCCACCACCGCCTGAGCCGAAAAAGCGCCGGCGCTCAAAGGCCGCCGCTGGTGGAAGGCATTTCCAGCGTGGGGCAACTCTTCCTGGGAATCACCCTTGGCATGCTCTTTGTCGGCTTTTACAGCGCGGCGCTGACCGCATTAATTGCCAGGATGGTCTGGCTGAAAGAGTTCATCCTGGCTCTCCTGACCGGGTAGAGGGATGCTGGCTATGGAAAAGCGCAGAACCCTGAGTGTGGATATTGGCTCGCAGAATACGCGTGCGTGGCTTTTCGAGCAGCGCGAAGAGGGCTACGCGCTCGTTTGCAGCGCTGTTGCCGAAACTAGCGCAGCTTCCGGGCAGGACTTGCGCGGGGGCGTGAATCGCGCGCTCGAAGCGCTGCAGGAAAAATCCGGTCTGCGCCTGCTCGACCTGCAGCAAAAGCTAATCCGCGCTGAGGAAGGCGTCGGCGCCTGCGGGCTCAGCCTGTCGGCAGGCAAACCCATCCGCACGGTGCTGGCAGGCATATCGGACACCTACTCCCTGGCAGCGCTGCGCCGGCTTGTCAGCCTGTTCTACACGGACGTGGTCTTGGAAATCGACCTGCAGTCGGACTTGAACGCCACCGCCCAGCTTGAAAAGCTCATCGCCGCGAATGCCGACCTGTTTGTATGCGCCGGAGGCACCAACCAGGGCGCAATCCGGCCGGTGCGGGCGGCGCTGGACAATTTGCGCATTGTCTACCAAAGCCTGCCCCGCCTTATCCGGCCGCAGTTGGTCTACGCTGGCAACGAAGCTCTGACAGATTATGCGCGCGAAGAACTGGAGGCCGGTGAGGACTTCCACCGCGCGCGAAACATCCAGGCTCGCACGGACGCAGAATCGCTCGCGGCAGCCTGGCCGGCAATGTTGGGCGCGTTCCGCCGCCTGCGCCGGCAGCAGCTGCCTGGGCTGGCCGAACTGGAGCAGGACTGGGAATGCGAAGCGCTGCCCAGCGCTTTTGCTGCCAGCCGCATCGTGCGCTTGATTGACCGCATGAACCCCGGGGGCAAAGGCGCCATGGCGCTGGACGTGGGCTGTAATTCCACCATCGTGCTCGCCGCGCGCGGAGAAGACTTTATCGGCTCCATCAGCCATCCTCCCATCTCGGAACAGGTTGGCAAAGAGACCAGCCGCTATTCCACGCTGCCCATCGACGCGCAAACGGCCGCAGCCTACATGCTCAACAAGAAGCTGCACCAGGCATTCCTGCCCGCGACGCTGGAAGACCTGGCGATTGAGCAGGCCTGGACGCGCGTGCGTTTGCATTACGCCTTGCGCCGCACGCGGGAGCTGTTTCCCTGGTTTGGATACGACCCTGAGCTGGGTTTGCTGGACCCTTACGAACCGGTCCTGCTTTCCGGTGAGAGCCTGGTGCGCGTACCTGCCCCTCAGCAGACGCTGCTGATGGCGCTGGACGGCTTGCAGCCGCACGGGATTACCACTTTCGCAATGGATAAAGACCAATTACTAGCGGGTTTGGGCAGCCTGGCGGAGAAAGAAGCGCTGCTGCCTGTGCAGGTCATCGATTCGGGTGTTTTTTCCAATCTGGGCACGGCTATCTGCGCGGACGCCTCAGAGCGCTCCTCCAGGCGGGTTTTAACCCTGGAAATTGACCGCGGTGAGAGCGCTCGCGAGACGCTGGAAATCCGCAAGGGCGAAATCAAGCGCGTGGAAACAACGCCCCCCGGCCCGACGCGCATTTACCTTTCCCCGAATGAGCTTACGGATGTAGGCATGGGTTTTCCCGGCTTGGGCGGCTGGGTGACGGTGCCGCCTTCCGAGGTGGGCACGGTAATTGACGCGCGCGGAAGGCCGCTGGAGCTGCCGGAGGAGATGACCAGGCGCAGCGAGGCTTTCTACAATTGGCTGTGGGAGTTAGGCGGCTAGCATGAGCACTGAAATCCTTGCGATTGCCTGCGACCAACAGATTCTGCGCAGCTACACCCTGCCTTTTACGGGGAGCGTGTTGGTGCGCAACGGCCAGGAAGTAGAAGCCGGCCAGCCTGTAGCGGAAATTCAGATGCCGGAGCGCTACCAGGTCTTTGATGCCATCAACGGGCTGAAGATTAATCCGAAGAATATCGACCGCCACATCGAACGGCTCGTGGGCGAACCGGTGAAGGCCGGCGATGTGATTGCCCAGAAGTCCGGGCTGATTTCCCGCCTTTTCCGCGCTTCGCAAGACGGCATGGTTGTGGCCATCCGGGACGGCAGGATTACCCTGGCCCTGGGCGAAAAGAAGCTGCAAGTGCTGGCAACTTTCCCGGGAACAGTGGTCGAAATCATTCCGGAACGCGGCGCGGTGGTGGCTGTGCAAGGCTTGCTGCTGCAGGGCGTGTGGGGCAACGGGCTGAACAGCTCCGGAGAGCTGACGCGCCTGGAACCCACGGAGTCCGCCGCCGGTAAAAAACAGACCACTGCCGACCTGCAAGGCAAAATCGCGGCGCTGCCGCATATCGCGGATGAAGCGGCTTTTACCGCCCTGCTTGCTCACAAGCCGGCGGGCCTGGTTTTGGGCTCAGTGATGCCCGAGCTGCTGCCCGCCCTCGCAGAAGCGCCGCTGCCAGTGATGGTGCTGGTCGGGTACGGGGAGTATGAAATTGACACGCTCAGCACAGCCATGCTGCGGCAGATGGAAGGGCAGATGGTTTCCCTGAACGCGAATGAGGCAGATGCCTCCGAGCAAAGCCGACCGGACCTGATTTTACCCGGCAAGGCGCAGGTCTCTCCGGGTTTATTCCACGAGGAGCTGCAGCTGGAACCGGGCAGGCACGTGCGGCTGCTGGGCAAGCCCTATACCGGCAGCATCGGCGAGATTGTGGAACTCCCCGCAGAACCCGAAAAGTTTGCCAGCGGGCTGGTGATGCGCGCGGTCGTTGTGCGGCGCGAGGACGAGCTGATTGTGCGCGTCCCGCGTGAAAATGTGGAACTGATTTTGGAATAGGCCTTATTTGGCTGGCGTGGCTGTGATTACAAAGCGCGCCGAAACCCACCCGGTTTTTCCGTTCTCCAGACGCACTTTTTCCCAGAGGATCCCGTCCTTTTCTACTCGTTCCCCCAGAAGCACCAGTTCTGTCAGGTCGTTCAGATAAGTAACGACGCTGGCTGTGCTGCCGGGTTCGGAGCGCACGATTACGCCTGTGTCCGAGCGGATCAAGGCGCTGACGAGTGTCGGGGTCGGGGTAATGCTGGGCAGAGCTGTCACCACCGGGTTTTGGACCGCGGAGGTGGGGGTAGGTATTGTGGGGGTAGGCGGCAAAGGCGTTTGGGTGGGCGGCAGCGCTACGCCGGGTTGGGTGGGGGTGCCGCCTGGCGGCGGGGTGCTGTTGAGGGCAATGGTTTGCGTCAGGTGGTGCTTGGTGGAAAGGAAGCCAAACAAAGCCAGCAGGCTAAGTCCAATCGCGAGGACGAAAAGGACCCAACCTGCCCCGCGGCGCGGTGGAAGACCGGCAGCCCAGAATGTAATCAAGGCGCACAAGAGGGCGACTGCCGCGTAAGCGCCGGAGAGAACCGACAACCCGGCGCTGGCGTATGGAAAACCCGCCTGCAGCGCCCAACCCGCCAGCCCCAGCGGGAAAAACAACAAGGTTGTGACGAGAGCGGAAGCCAGGCGCGGTGTTTCGCGCTGGCGGATGAGCATGGCGGCCAGCAGAACGCTGCCGACCACGAGCGCGGTCCATTCCAGCCAGCCGTGCTGCAGCAGATGCAGGAAGGGCAGTCCATCCCCTTCCGTTAACCGGCCAGGCAGCAGCGCGGCGAGCCAGCCGGCGCCAAAATACACTGCGGCCGTGAACAGCAGCGCGGCGAAAGAGCGCAGCATCAGCCCCCACGAAGGGATGACCGCGCTGAGCGTCAGGCCCATCAGCGGGCTGTTGAAGGGCGCGCACAGCAGTGCGGCCAGCAAAAGCAAGGGGGAATTGGCAGCAAGCGCGGCAGCCAGAAGCAGCGCGCTGAGCGCCAGCATCACAAAGTACAGCGGATTCAAAGCGGTTTTAGGCTGAAGGTCGTCGTGTAAGAAGCTGTCGATTTCGGCTGCGCTCGCGCTGCGGATTATCAGGCGCAAGCGGCGTTTTTGGTTGGGAGGCAGGCTGTTAAACCCGTCCGGACTGGTTTGGCTGGTTGGCAAATTCATGGGAATCCGGTCTCCTCGCTTGAGATGAAGCTGCTTGTGCCGCTGATACTGCCTGACAAAGATTATACCGCCTTTGAGCGTGCTTTCCTTTCTGATGCAAAATTCATTTCGTAAACACTTGGATGTGACAAACGCCCGGCATGCGGTAAAATTGGCGGCATGAACACCCGCAAAATATCCAGAGCATTGCTGCTCCTGCTGCTTGGCGCGGCGCTGTTGGCGGGCTGCGTGCGAACGACGCCGCCCGAACCAACCGTGACAGCTACCAATACCGTAATCCCTGCCCCGACGCTGATTATCGCGGATACTGCCACGCCGGAACCTACGCCCGAGCCCCTGCCGCCAATCACGGCGAATGTGGTGCTCTGGGCGCCGGCCAATGCCGATTTCTCGCAGGCGCAGACGCTGCCATCTGACCTGGCAGCCTACGCGGGCGCCAACGGATTGGTCTTCGAACAGCGCGGGCAGCTCAGCGCAGAAGAGCTGGGAAGCGCTGTGCGCCTGGTGGTCGCGCTTGCCCCGGCAGCTGAAATCAGCGCGTTGGCTGCGGCCGCGCCCGCCGTGCAGTTCCTGGCGGTCGGCGTGCCGGATGTGCAGACCGGCGCAAACTTGCACGCGCTGAGCAGCTCCTCCGCCACGCTGGAAGAGCGCGCGTTTTTGGCCGGCTACCTGTTGGGCATGGTTATCCCGGATTACCGCGTGGGCGTCATCAGCCAGGCGGGCACGGAAGACGGTACGAAAACCAACGATTCTTTTGCGGTGGGCGCGCGTTATTTTTGCGGGCTGTGCAATTCGCGCTTTGGACCCATCCTGTTCTATCCCAAGGGCGCCCAGATAAGCGACCCCGCCAACCCGGGGGACTGGCAGGCGGCTGCGGATTTGCTCCTGGCGGATTCCGTCAAAGGCGTATTCATCCAACCCGAAGTAAGCTCACCTGAATTGGTGAACTACCTCCAGGCGGCCGGCGTACAGATGGTCGGGGTGAGCGGGCAGGCAGGCTATAACGAAAGCCCGCTGTGGCTGGGCTTGCTCGGCTCGGATTTGAGCGCGGACGCGGTGAATCTGGCCGCGCGCCTGCTGCAGGGCGGGCAGGTGGGCGCGCTGAAAACCGGCATCACGCTCACGCATATCAACGCAGACGTAATTACGGAAGGCAAACAGCGCTTGTTCGATGTTACCGTGCAGGATGTGCAGTCCGGCTTTGTGCGGGTGACGCCTGTCCAGTAGAAAAATTCCGGCGGTTCCACAGCACCGCGGCCTAAAAGCTGTAGAAACAGGGCCTGGTCGGTTTGAATCTGCTTGACGAAAGGGTTTATCTCTGATAGACTCACGCTTTGCTGGAATGGCAGGCGCCCGAATCGGTCTTGCAGTTTAACAAGGCATTTGATATACTTGTTCAGCTAAAAGCCGATATTTAATAATTTAATAGAAGGGCGCCGGCGTAGCTCAATGGTAGAGCAACCGCCTTGTAAGCGGTAGGTTATGGGTTCGATTCCCATCGTCGGCTCAGATTAACCGTTAGCGATTGAGATTGATGCTGATCAACCTCGATCTCCAGCGGGTAAAGAGCTAAGCGCCCGGCAGCAATAAGGACGGTTACCCAAGTGGACAACGGGGACTGACTGTAAATCAGTTGGCAGAGGCCTTCGGAGGTTCGAATCCTTCACCGTCCATCTCAGATCACAGGAATGTGACCTGAATTTACGGCTGCCCTCATAGCTCAGTTGGTAGAGCGCGTTCTTGGTAAGAACGAGGTCATGGGTTCGAATCCCATTGAGGGCTTTACGCCGAGATTTGAAAACGGAATGTATTTATTAAGGAGATAAGCATGGCAAAACAAAAATTCGACCGGTCTAAACCCCACATGAACGTGGGCACCATGGGCCACATTGACCATGGTAAGACCACCCTGACCGCCGCGATTACCAAGGTTTCCGCCCTGCGCGGTTTTGGTGATTTCCGCGCGTTCGATTCCATCGACAACGCCCCGGAAGAAAAGTCCCGCGGTATTACCATCAACATCTCGCATGTTGAATACTCGACCCCCAAGCGTCACTACGCCCACGTCGATATGCCCGGCCACCGCGACTATATCAAGAACATGATTACCGGCGCTGCCCAGGTTGACGGCGCGATTTTGGTTGTTTCCGCTCCGGACGGCCCGATGCCCCAAACTTACGAACACGTTTTGCTGGCGCACCAGGTGGAAGTCCCCGCTATCATCGTCTTCCTGAACAAGGTTGACATGATGGACGACCCTGAACTGCTGGAACTGGTTGAGATGGAAGTCCGTGAACTGCTGACCAAGAACCACTTCCCTGGCGACGAAGTCCCGATTATTCACGGCTCCGCCAAACTGGCTCTGGAAAGCACTTCCACCGACCCGAATGCCCCGGAATACAAACCGATCATCGAGCTGCTCGATGCTGTCGACAACTACTTCCAGGATCCTGTCCGCGAGTTGGAC
>DAONFX010000067.1:0-10685 GCA_035403825.1 Anaerolineaceae bacterium | reverse complement strand
TCGTATTTCACTCGCCACGAAGCCGGTAGACCACCCAATTATCAATCATCTCTTCCGGCTCGTAGAAAGACATTAACAGCCGTACTTTTTCCTTTATCTGGGCGTTTTCCCCGGGGAAGTCCAGAAAAGCCCAGCCCTCCAGCTTCGTGTCAATCATCAGCAGTGGTTTTTCAGCCAGGAGCTCATCCAGGAATTCCAGCGCGCGCGCCTGCCCGGATGCGTCCGCGTCCATCAGCGGGCGCATCACCAGGTAGCGCGTAGGGCTTTCGCGCTGGGCAAAGTAGTTCACGCGCGTGTCCCGCCAGACCAAGACGCTATCCTCCGGGCTGGTGTTCTCACGGACGTAGCGAATGGCAGCCTGGCGGGCGGTCAGGCTTTGCTGGTACTCCCCCGCCCGCTCGGCTGTCTCCAGCCCGAAGCCCAACACCAGCAGCGCGGCTGCCAAGGCGCCAACTGCCCCGCGCGAAATCTTCCTGCCGCCTGAGAGCGCCAGCCACTGATCCAACACCGAAAAAGCCGCCGCACTGAAAAGCGCCAGCGCGGGAAGAAGCGTCTCAAAGTAATACTTACTCACGTCGCCGGTCATCAGAATTAAGCCCAGCTCCAGCGCTCCGTCCAGCAGCATCAGCGCGAACAGGCTGCGTTTGAGCGGCTCCTGTTTTTTGCGCGGGAAGAAAGCCCCCGCCAGCACGCCCAACAGCGCGATGGGGAAAATGGGCAGGTGCGCGATGTAGCGCAGGTCAACCGCATTGCGCAGCCGGTCCGCCGGGCTTTGGGCAGCCGAGGCGGAAAAGTGGAAGTTATAAGCAAAGGCGGCATCCCAGGCTTCTGCCAGCGCCCCTTTGCTGAGGAAATACAATCCCGCCAGCAGCACGACTGCCAGCACGCCGGCCGCCATCCAGCCCAGCTTGCGCCAGGCTGCGGGCTTGCGCCGCAGCGCCCAAACCAGCAGCAAAATGCCGAGCGCCAGCCAAATACCCACAGCCGTTTGCTTGATCAGGAACGCCAGCCCGCCCAGGATTCCGATGAGAAGGTAGGCGCGTTCGGGTTTTGCGCGGCTTTCGGCTTGCGTGAAGAGCAGCAGCGCGCCAAACTGCAGCGGCAGGGTCCAATCAGTGGTCTGATTGCCGCCCAAAAAGATGAAAAACAGCGCCTGAAGCCACAAGACGGTGCCCAGCGCGGCTGCCAGCGAGCCAAAATGGGCTTTGATGAGCTTATAACCCAGATACGCCGCGAGCATCAGCGCCAAAAGCTCCAACGCCCAGACGCCCCAATGCGAGCCGGGCGAAAGCGCCGCGCCCAGGGCGTTGATGTAGAAGACCAGCGGGGGCTTGTGGTCCCAAAGCTGCAGGTAGGGCAGGTCGCCCTGCAGGATGCGCCAGCCGGCATAGAGGTAAACACCGGAGTTATCGTTGACGCCGGGCGCAAAGGCAGGCGCCACCGGCAGCAGGACCGCCAGCGCGCCCGCCAGCGGGATGAGCAGTTCCAGCAGTCTATTCGGCGCTGGGATAGGGGATGCTTTGGTCTGCTTTGGTTTCGCGCTCATTCCTGTGCCGCCTTCCACGGCTGTACTAAGCCTGCATTGCTGAAAAACCGATTACAATGATTTTACAATGTTCGCAAGCGCATAACAATAGCTCTCGGCGCCGCGCCCGCCCCGGCGCCGCGCCCGCCCCGGCGCCGCGCCCGCCCCGGCGCCGCGCAACAACTCGTGTTTCGCAAAGGAGACCAGATGCAGCTCACCCACACCGCCCTCTACGTCCGCGACCTGGAAGCGATGAAGGACTTTTACATCCGCTGTTTCGACGCACAAGCCAGCCAAAAATATCACAACCGTAAAACCGGACTGCAAACCTACTTCCTCAGCTTCGGCGCGGGGGCAAGGCTGGAGCTGATGACCCGCCCGGACCTGAGCGAACGGGATGGGGCTGCCCAGACCTATGGATACGCTCACATCGCTTTTCAAGTCGGCTCGCGCGAGGCCGTGGACGAGCTGACCTGCACGCTGGCCGGGGTTGGCTGCCTGGTGCTCAGCCGTCCGCGCATCACCGGCGACGGGTATTACGAGGCCAGCCTGCAGGACCCGGAAGGCAACCTGTTGGAATTGGTCGCCTGAGGAATAGAGGCGGAGATGCGCTCAGAAGGGACCATGTTCTCGTTAATTACGGACTGCGCGCTGAAAGACCCGCGCGTGCGGCTGGTCCTGCTCTCCGGCTCGCGCGTCAATCCCGCTGCCCCGCGCGACGACCTGCAGGATTTTGACATCGTATATTTCGTGGCCGACCTGGATTCTTACCGCGCAAGCGAAGCCTGGCTGGACACATTTGGCAGCCGCATGATGATGCAAAAGCCGGAGGAGATGGGCGCGAACCCGCCCGAAAAGCCGGACCTGGCGTACCTGATGCTCTTTGAAGACGGAAACCGCATCGAGCTCAGCCTCCGCCCGCTCTCCCGAATACGGGAAACCGCCGAAGGCGAAGGTTTCTGGCGCGTGCTGCTGGATAAAGACCAGTTGGCCGCCAGCCTGCCCAAGCCAACGGCCGCGCAGTTTCAAATCCAGCCGCCCAGCGCCAAAACTTTTGAGGACTGCTGCAACGAATTCTGGTGGGTCAGCCCCTACGTGGCCAAGGGCCTGTGCCGGCAGGAGCAGCTCTACGCCGTCTGGCACATGGAAGCCGCCATCCGCAAGGAGCTGCTCAAAATGCTTGCCTGGCTGGTAGGATTGCGCGAGGGCTGGCAGGTGCAGCCGGGCAAGCAGTACAAGTACTTGCAGGCGCATCTGGACCCCTCCGATTGGAAGCTGTTGACGACCACCTGCCGCCTGGACAAACCCGCCAACTGTTGGCAGGCGCTTTTTGCCGCGCAAAGGCTCTTCCGGCACGCCAGCCGGCAAGTCGGGGAGCAGTTCGGCTTTGCCTATCCCCCGTACGACGGCAAGCTAAGCCCCTATATCGAGGCGTTATACCAGCGCTGGCAGGATTTTTCCAGCCGACCGCGCTAATCGGCTGATGTATAATCACTTTATCATTGTGTTTCAGGAGGTCTCACCCGATGTCTGAACCAAGAACCGTGCGCGCCCCAAGAGGCACGCAGCTCAGCTGCAAGAACTGGCTTATCGAAGCGGCATACCGCATGCTCCAGAACAATCTGGACCCGGAGGTGGCGGAAAAACCCGCGGAACTGGTTGTCTACGGAGGGCGCGGTCAGGCCGCCCGCTCCTGGGAGGCTTTTGACGCGATTTTGCGTTCCCTGCGCGCGCTGGAACCGGATGAAACTCTGCTGGTGCAGTCCGGCAAGCCGGTGGCGGTGTTCAAGTCCCACCCGGACGCGCCGCGCGTGTTGATTGCCAACTCGAATCTGGTGCCGCACTGGGCCACGCAGGAACATTTTGACGCGCTGGCGGCCAAAGGGCTGATCATGTACGGTCAGATGACGGCCGGCTCCTGGATTTACATCGGCACGCAGGGCATCCTGCAGGGCACCTACGAAACGCTGGGGTCGCTCGCGAAACAAAAAGGCTGGCCGTCGCTAAAAGGGAAATTTGTGCTGACCGCCGGCTTGGGCGGCATGGGCGGCGCGCAGCCGCTGGCCGTCACCATGAACGAAGGCGTCGGGCTGATCGTGGAAGTCGACCGCGAGCGCGCGCAGCGCAGGCTGGAAATTGGCTACGTGGACGCACTGACGGACGACCTGGAAGACGCCATGACCATGGTGGAAGAGGCGGTAAAGCTGGGCATCCCCAAATCCATCGGTCTGATTGGCAACGCGGCCCAAATCTTCCCCGAGCTGGTAATGCGCGGCGTCGTCCCGGATGTGGTAACCGACCAGACTCCGGCGCACGACATCATGAGCTACGTTCCCGCCGGCATGAGCGTCCAGGAAGCTGACGCGCTGCGCAAAGCCGACCCCAAACGCTACGCCGAGCGCTCCCAGGAATCTATGGCGCGCCACGTGGAAGCTATGCTGGCTTTCCAGAAAAAAGGCGCGGAAGTTTTTGACTACGGCAACAACCTGCGCCAGCGCGCCTACGACTGGGGCGTCAGGCAGGCTTTTGACTTCCCGGGTTTCGTGCCCGCCTATATCCGTCCGCTCTTCTGCGAGGGGAAAGGACCCTTCCGCTGGGTGGCGCTCTCCGGCGACCCGGAGGATATCTACCGCACCGACGAGGCTATCGCGGAGCTTTTCCCGGAAGACCTGCACCTGCAGCGCTGGATTCGCATGGCGCGCGAAAAAGTACCCTTCCAGGGGCTGCCCTCCCGCATTTGCTGGCTGGGCTACGGCGAACGCGCCCGCGCCGGCCTGCGCTTTAACGAACTGGTGGCGCAGGGCGTCATCAGCGCGCCAATCGTCATCGGGCGCGACCATCTGGATGCCGGCTCGGTAGCCTCCCCGAACCGCGAAACCGAAGCTATGCTGGACGGCACCGACGCGGTGAGCGACTGGCCAATTCTGAACGCGCTGATAAACGCGGTGAACGGCGCCACCTGGGTCTCCTTCCACCACGGCGGCGGCGTGGGCATCGGCTTCAGCCAACATGCCGGGCAGGTTATCGTCGCGGACGGCACGCCCGAGGCAGCCGTCCGCCTGCAGCGCGTGCTCACCGCCGACCCAGGCATGGGCGTGGTGCGCCACGCGGATGCGGGTTACCCTCAAGCGATTCAATTCGCGCGCGCGCACGGCATACAAATCCCGATGCTGCCGGAAGAATAAGGGCACAACGCTCATGCAGAAAAAAGGGCTGCGCATTTTCTTCTTCGTCCTGGCAATTTTGCTCGGGGTCGGTGTGGGCCTGGCATTCGGCTGGCTGTTTATGCCGGCTGCCGCGCCCAAAAACGCCAGCCTGGAAGAGCTGCGCGCGGATTACAAAACCGACCTGACCCTTATGGTCGCTGAAAGCTACGCGCAAAACCAGGACCTGCCCGCCGCGCTGGACAGCCTCGCGCAAATCCAGCCAGACGACCCCTACTCGCTGCTGGTGAACACCGTGAATTACGCCCGGGGCGTCGGTTACCAGGAAAGCGACCTGAAGCTCATCCAGGCGCTCATCGAAGCGATCGACCCCGCGGCGTATCGGGAATGGTTGGGAGGGCGCGGCACTGATGGAAACTGACAACCACTCCCACCTGTATCTGATTACCGGGCTTATCCTCGGCGCGGCATTGGGCTTGCTCATCTCATTGGTCATCGCTCCCGTGGTGCACCAGGTCGCGCTGCCGCAGGAGCTCAGCCCGCAGGCCAAAGCCGGGTACCGGCTCGAGATTGCGCGCGCGTATCAAGCCGCGCCAAACCCGGAACGCGCGCTCAGCCGGCTCGCGCTGTTGAATGACCCCGACCCCGCCGAAGCGCTTATCGCGCAAGCGCAGGAACTGCTGGCCAGCGGCGGCTCGGAGGATTCCGCCCGCGCGCTGATTTCTTTGGCCGGTTTGCTGCAGAGCCCGCCGCCCGTCCCATAAGCCTTGAAGCTTTCCTTCGAATAAAAAAGCTGACGATGTGTCAGCTTTTTTTGCGTTTCTGTTGTGAAGCGGTCAGGGCAGGGCGTTCGCGCCAGCCCAATCGTCGCCCAGTTCCACGACAATATCCACGGTGGCATTCGGGTCGTAGGCGTAAATGATGCTGCCGGGGGAGCTAATCTTGAGGAAATCCACCAGGTATTTGAGCGTGTACGGTTTGCTGCCGTAGAGCGTGACGCGCGTGTAGACCTGATAGCCTGAGTCGCTCTGTCCAACGATATTCAAGCCCTGGCCTTTCAGGTATTCTCCGGTCTTTTCCGCCAGGCCGGCGCTTGAAGAGGAGTTCAGGATGGATACGCGGGCCTGCTCATCCTGCAAGCGCGCCTGAACGTCCTGAGCGGAACCCGTTCCGCTGCTTTCCACACCGTAGAAGATTTCATCGCGCAGTTCGCGGATTTTGTCCGGAATTGGGCGCAGAATTTCCAAGCCGTCGGGCGAGCGCCCGAAGTTCACGTATTTGCCGTCGATCACCGCCTGCTGGATTGACTCGCGCGGGATATCCAACACCTTGATCCCCAGTTTAATGACCTCATCCGGGGCCAGGTTGGTGCGGATGCCCGTCGAAAGGTCGGCGTAAATTTCTCCGGACTTGGAAATCAGGGTCGGCATCATGTTGAAATCCAGGACGCGGTCGCGGATTGCCAGGATAACCTGCTGCTGACGCTGGGCGCGGTCAAAATCCCCGCCGGCAGTGCCGCGGGCGCGCACGTAAGCCAGCGCCCACTGCCCGGGCAGCGTCACCACGCCGGGATCCAACCACATAGACAGCTTGGTGCCGACTACATCCAGCTGAATGCGTTCAGGGACATTGATTTTCACGCCGTCGATATGGTCAACGAACTTGATGAATGCTTCGAAATCCAGTTGAGCGTAATACTGAATCGGTACACCCAGCAAATCTTCCACGGTCTTAGCCGCCAGCGCGGGCCCACCGCCCGGCAGCTTGTAAGCCTCGCCGATGCTGTAGGCGGTGTTGATCTTGCCGTAATCTGCGCCGTGAATTTTCACCCATAGGTCGCGCGGGATGGAAATCATGCCCGCCGTGAGGTTCACCGGGTCCATGGTAAACAAAATCATGGAATCGGTGCGCGGGGCGGTCTCTTCCAGGTCTCTGGAGTCCAGGCCCATAATGAGCACATTCACGCGCGATTTTCCGTCCCAGGCTTCCTGGGTCTCCAAAATCGGCTGCAGGGTAGCAACAGCCGGCGTTCCTTCCGCGCCTGGGGTTTGGCCTGTGCCCGGGGTGCTTTCGGAAAGCACGGGCACGCCCGGCAGGTTCAGAATGCTCATGCCTGCCACAAAATTATTCGTAAAGCTGCCCAACACAAGCGCGCCGATGATACCCAGCGCGACCAGTACGCCCAGAACGATGCGCGTTTTGCGTTTTTCAGGCAGCGCTGCCTTCAGTTTTCGTAAAAATTGTTTCATAAGAGCCTTCAAATAAAGCGCCTGGTGACTGACCCCAGGCGTTTGAAATCGTGTTCCTTAACCTTCCTGCGGGGGCGGCACCGGCAGGGCTTCTTTTTCGGTCTTCGCCCACTTGTCGCCCTCGTCAATCAGCATGACCGGAATGTCATCCCAGATGGGGTACTTCCGGCCGCAATCAGGGCAAATCAGCCAGCTTTCGCGGTAAAGTTCCAGCGTGCCTTTCTGTTCTTTTACGCACACAGGGCAGCGCAGCAAGTTCAAAAATTCTTGGTCGATCACAGGTCCTCCGGTTTCTTGGTCCGTTCCCGGAGCAGTTTCATCGCTCCGGGCTGTTTGGACGCATCCATTTTACCATAAGGCGGGCTTTGCCCGCGCGTCAGAGCTCCAGGGAAAATCGCAAAAAAAAACCTGATTAAGATACGGAGCTCTGAAGTCATCATTCACTACCTGTACCAGTTCCTTTACTTCAGTCTTTATTACTTGTTCGTTTCGCTGAACAATCTGTTCTGACATGGTTCTTTCTCCTTTGGTGTTTTGGAGATAACAAAATCTTACCAAGTGATTGAGGACCATGTCTTTTTTTAATGTGCGAAATTTATGTTCCCTTATCCCAAGTTTTGTTACAAAGGAATGACCATACCCTGACACGCAAGGGATTATCAGCCTTGCTCTTCTTCCTCCCCTTCCCAGCGCATGAAATTTATCCATTATCCTAATTGTCGTTGGGACGGGGAGTTGTCTGGGATTCTATCAAACGTTTTCCCTGCTCCAGCGGCTTGACCGGGGAAAATAGAGCTGCTTGCTGCTGGAGAAGGCTCAGGGTTAGGGCAGCCGTGAAACATGATAGAAAAGAAGAAATCAGGGGATTCGATTCGAGGAAAACCCGCCTTGACGATTTCATCCGCTCATCAGGATGTTTCTATTTAGCCTTGACGGGTCTGAGCTCTAGGGCACGTCGGTGCCGGGGCCGTATTCGTAGATAGCCTGCCAGGGGATGTAGTTCGTCTCAAAGCTGTCATTGAAGTACAGCGCGCCGCCCCGATAGACATTGCGCGTCACATAGACCGAAGCGCCTTCCACCGCCCAGTCCACCTGCTTAATTGTGCCGGCGGGCAGTTCGGGGTTCTCCCGGTAAAGCGGCTCGGGCGGGGGCTGCACGTTGGTCACGCCAGTGGTATCCCATTCCACGCTGCGCCCGTCGCTGGTGGAGTAGAACTTCCAGGTCAGGGAATAGCCGCGCAGATAGGTTTCCATCAGCAACCAATAAGGCGTGTCATTGACGAACTTAAGGTCCACCAGCGGCACGTAGACGGTCGCGTCCAGGCCGGCCAGGTCGGTATCCCACCCGCCGTTGGAGCGCTGCTCATAGTAGCCCACGCGGTAGGCGTGCGCGTGCCTCTCCACAATGGGGAAGCCGCCAAAGAAGGCCGTGCGAAAGAGCGTGGTGCTTACCTGACACACGCCGCCGCCAACGCCTTTCACCGTTTCGCCGCCGACAATAATCAGGGCTTCCGCGTAGCCGTTTTCCAGGCTGATATCCGTCAGCTGGCTGGCCATCGAGAAGGTGGCGCCGGGCGGGATGAGCAGCCCGTGAAAACTGCTGGCAGCCGCGCTAATGTTCTGGATGCGAGCGTCGTCCGAGCCGTAAAAGTAGGATGTTTCGGCAATCACCAGCTCGGTGATGCCCAGGCTTTCCGCCGTCGCGTCGTCCTTCACCTGCGGGTCCACGCGCTCCATCACCAGTTGGGCGCTGTGCGCGCCGCTTTGCAAGGCGTCCAGCACGGTTTGTACGCTGGCTTCCAGGTTTAAGGCTTGCCCGACGACCGCGGATTGGATAAGTTCCAGCTGGCGGGTGTCGTCATTGAAAATGAAGCGCGCGTTCACCGGTTCGGTGCGCACCGCGGGCGCCAGCCTGACCAGGTAGCTGTTAATCGCCTGCTGGTTGACCGCGATTTTGTATTCCGCGCCCGCGCCGTCATCGCCGCGCTCGATCAGGATAAGCCTGGCCAAATCTGCCGGCTCGATTACCCAGGGTCCCAGGTTAGCATATCCTGCGGGCATCTGCAGCGAGAACGCTTGGGAAAGAATTTCACTGGCAAGGTCGGCCGCCGCCTGGGCATCCATAATCTCCGGCTGCTGTTCGGTCACGACCAGAGGGATGACGCCGTCGCGTTCATGCAGCAAAAAATCGTCCAGTAAGGCCAAGGTGGCGGTGATATCCACGCTGCGCCCGACCTGCCCGGCTGTCACCTGCACTTCCGTGCCATTGAGCGTGATTTGCGCTTCCACGACCGGTTTATCCACCTGGCTGGCTATCTCCTGCAAGACAGCGTAGGCCCGGCTTTGGTCGTAAGTGGCGGTGGGGCCGATGCGGACGCCCTGGCGGGCTGAATTCAGTTGGGCTGCCAGGCTGCGCACCAGGCTCGCGTCCCGCCCTACGGCAAAGGCTTTCTCCGCGCTGACATAGGGGTTCAACGCGTAACCAAGCTGAGCGGGTGTATAGAGCCAGCGCATTTCATCGAAGGCGAATAACAGTTGCCCTTGGGTGGAATAGTCGTTCTGTTCCTTCAGCTTCAGCACAGCCTGCCCGGTCGTCAAATCCGAGACGTCCACGCTTCCAACGCTGACGCCCGGGTAGATCGTATCGGCATGCCTGGTTTCGTAGGCAAATATAAGCGCCGCAGCGATCATCGCAGCCAGCAGCACGCCCGCCAGCAGGATGAAGAGCACCTGAGTTTCTGTTTTGTATTGTGTGCGTTTTCCGTGCGTTTCCATATGCTGTGATTATAACGACTTCCCTCGCTGCCGCAGGATCTTGAAGAGTCCGGGTACAAGGTTGATTTTTTGCTCTCCTTCAGGACGGAAAGGGCGCACTTTTGTTCCCCAACAGAACAGGTTTCCGGCGGCAAGGGTATAATCAGGGTGCTTTATTATCCTGGAACACATGCGGAAACAATTCAGATTCTTGGCGCTGCTGCTGATCGCGGGTTTGGTCGGAGGGACTTTCTTAGCCCTGCCTGCAAACCGTTTGGCGTTGGCGGCTGATTCCAGCGCCCAAGCCGGGCAGGAAGCTGCCACAGCTACGCCCGGCGTGCCGGGATTTATCACTTCCACCCCGGGCGCGGACGGCAGTATCAAGCATATTGTCAGATCGGGGGAATTCCTGATTACCATCGCGCAAGCCTACGGCATCAGCCTGGATGAGCTGCTTGCGCTGAACAACCTCACCGCCGAGAGCATCCTGCAGGTCGATCAGGAATTGATTATCCGCAAGGCTACCAACCCGCTGCCCGCGCTGACCAGCGGTACCGTAATCGCCCCCACTGCCACGCTGCGCCCCTCGCTCACCCCGCAGCCCAGCCGCACGCCCGCGCTGACTGCCGTGCCCACTCCAACCCCTACACGCGGACCCGGCGTGTTCACGCGCGTTTTTTCAGGTCGGGCGGCATACGTTGGCATCGGCATTGTCGTATTGATTCTGTTGGGCGCGGCGCTGCTGATTATCAGCTCCAGGCGAATCCACTAAACGCAGAATCCACGCGCTTGTCACCCTGAACGCCTGTAGTGGGTTGGGTGGAGCGGCACCAAGCCTTCATCAGCAATTTCCTTTTCGGAGCGCAACCCAACACAATTCGCTTGGTGAAGTAGTAGGTTGGGTGGAGCGACACCGGGCTTGCATCAGCAATTTCCTTTTCGGAGCGCAACCCAACACAATTCGCCTGGTGAAGTAGTAGGTTGGGTGGAGCG
>DAONFX010000066.1:0-10815 GCA_035403825.1 Anaerolineaceae bacterium | reverse complement strand
CACCCAGCCTAGCACTTGTTGGGTTTCGCTCCTGCGTCGCTGCACCCAACCTACAACTGCACCCAACCAACACCTGCACCCAGCCTAGCACTTGTTGGGTTTCACTCCTGCGTCGTTGCACCCAACCTACAAATCTGAGTCGCAAGCGGCTGAATGCTAACGCTGTACATCGCTGAATGCAGGCAAAAAAAGAACCTCCCCGTAGGGAGGCTCCTCTTCTGACACAATAATTAGATCGTATTTGCCTTGGTAATCCGCTTGAACTGGACGGCTTTCATCACTTCCGCCGCAATGGAGGGCAGGAGAATCAGCGGAAGGATCATCAGCCAGTGACCAAAGTCGATCGGGCTGGTATTGAAAATTGGCCTCAGGAAGGGCACATAGACTACCGCAGCGATCAACGCGAGTGAAGCCAGCACCGCGATGTTCATGCCTTTGTTGCTGAAGATGCCAATCTTGGTCAGCGGGTAATACTCGGAACGCGCTGTGTACGCGCGCAGCAGTTCGCTGACAGAAAGCGTCACGAAAGCCATGGTCTCTCCCAGTCCGATGTCGATGCTGTTCCCGAGGGCGAACGCGCCTAACGTGGAAGCAGTAATTGCGATGGTTTGGACGATAATCCCGCGCAGCATGAACTTGTTGATAATCGGCTCGTTGGTCGGGCGCGGGGGGAAGAGCATGATATCCGGGTCGCCCTTCTCCGAACCCAAAGCCAGCGCCGGCGCGCCGTCCGTCACCAGGTTCAGCCACAACAGTTGGATGGCGGTCAGAATCGGCGGCCAGCCGAACAGGGTGCCCAGGAAGATGGTCATAATTTCGGCCATATTACAGGACACGAGGTAATAGACAAACTTGCGGATGTTGCTGTATATGATGCGGCCTTGCTCCACCGCGGAAACGATAGACGCATAGTTGTCATCGGTCAGCACCATATCCGCGGTTTCCTTGGCCACATCCGTGCCGGTGATGCCCATGGCGACGCCAATATCCGCCAATTTGATCGCCGGCGCGTCGTTCACTCCGTCGCCAGTCATCGCGACCACTTCGTTGTTGCGGCGCAGCGCGTCCACGATTTTCATCTTGTGCTCGGGGCTCACGCGCGCGTACACATCGGTCACCCGGGCTACTTCGCGCATGTCTTCCGCGCTGATGTCGTCTATTTCGGCGCCGGTCATCACCCTATGCCCAGGCTGCAGCAGGCCAATTTCTTCGGCAATCGCCTTGGCGGTGTTGGGGTAATCCCCGGTAATCATCACGGTGCGGATACCAGCGGTGCGCGCTTCCTCGAGAGCTGGTTTGACCTCGGAGCGGGCCGGGTCTATCATGCCAATCAGACCAATAAAGACCAGTTCCTGTTCAAGCGCTTCCGGGCTGGTGTCGGTGGGCATTTCGGGCACGAGCCGGTAAGCCACGCCCAAAACGCGCAGGGCGCTGCGGGTCATCGCATCGTTGGCTGCCAGGATTTCCTGCCGGGAAGCGTCGGTCAGCGGCTCATAGCTGTTATCCAGGCGCAATTTATACGCGCACAACTTCAGCACCACGTCCGGAGCGCCTTTGACGGCAATGACATGCCATTTGTTCCGGTCGGACTGTGCGAAGGGTGAAATATCTTCGACGCTTGGATTGCGCAGCCCGTTGATCGTGACCATGCGTTTCCGGTCGGAATCAAAGGGAATCTCCTGCAGGCGCGGGTAAGCCTCGTTGAGCGCGCGGGCGCTGGCTCCGGCCTTGTGGGCAGCCACCAGAATGGAACCCTCAGTGGGGTCGCCAACCATACGGTAGGTGATTTTCCCTTCGCTCTCGCCGGTAACTTCCAGCTGGGCGTCGTTATTCAGCGTGCCAATCCACAGCGCGGTGCGGGCGGCTGGGTAATCCTGCAGGTCCACCTTCGCGTCGTCCAGCAGAAAATCGCCAACCGGGTCGTAACCGCTGCCGGTAATCGAGAAGGTTTTTCCGTCTGTCCATAGACGGGTGACCGTCATTTGGTTCTGGGTGAGCGTGCCGGTTTTATCCGAGCAGATGACCGTGACAGAACCGAGGGTTTCGACCGAGGAGAGCTTGCGGATGAGCGCGTGGCGGCTGACCATTTCGCGCATGCCGCCAGCCAGGCTGATGGTAACCACCGCCGGAAGACCTTCAGGCACTGCCGCGATGGCGAGCGAGACTGCAATCATGAACAGGTTGACCAGTTCGTTGACGAAATTCGGGTTGCTGAAGGAAAGGTGTTCGGGACCCAGCAACAGCCGGGCAACGCCGATGGCGAACACCAGCGCGCAGACAACAATCGCGCCGATGCCCAGAGTTTTCCCGAGTTGGTCCAGGCGCTTCATCAATGGGGTTTGTTCTTCTTCCACGGTTTGCAGCATGCTGGCAATCAGCCCGAGCTGGGTGTTCATACCGGTGCTTGTGACCACAGCCTTGCCGCGGCCGTAGGTGACCAGCGTGCCCATGAAAGCGGAGTTTTTCCGGTCGCCAATCGGGATATCGGCTTCAAGCGCGCCTTCCGCATTCTTCTTGGCAGGCACGGACTCACCGGTCAGGGAAGCTTCCTCCACGCTCAGGTTTACGGCTTCCAACAGGCGGACATCGGCTGGGATGTAGTTGCCGGCTTCGATGAAAACAATATCGCCGGGCACCAGCTTGGGGGCTGGCAAAGACACCCGGTGTCCATCGCGCAAGACTTGTGCTTCGGGAGCCGCCAGCTTTTTCAGCGCGGCCAGGGATTGTTCCGCGCGGGATTCCTGGATGATGCCCATAATCGCGTTCAGGATGACAATCAGAAGGATTGCGCCGGCTTCCACGTAATCGCCCAACAAGGCTGAAATCAGCGCTGCGCCAATCAGCAGCCAGATGACAAAGCTGTTAATCTGCGCCCAGAGCATTTGCAGAAAGGTCGTGCGCTTCTTCTCCTGCAGCTCGTTTGGGCCGTACTGCGCCAGGCGTTTTTCGGCTTCTTCCGTCGTCAGGCCGGCATCCGCCGGGACGTTTAGGGCGCTGAGCACTTCCAGCGCGTTCAGGGCGTGCCAGGAAACGCTGACAGATTTTGGCTCTCCACCCGGAGCGTTCGTTAAATTTTCACTCATCGCTATTCCTCCATAAAACAGATGCCCGCGGGCAACTCCACCATTATATTCTATCTGAGGGCAAACTTCACGACCTGATATTTTCTTAGGAATTTATCAGGCTTACCCGCGCGGCTGGAGAATTTGCCCGGGCGGTGCACGGGTAGAGCGGGCTGTGTTAAAATCATGCCATGGGATGGAATATTTGCGGCCATGAAACCGCGGTCGCATTTTTAACGGAACACACCCGGCCGGAAAAACTGCGCCACGCCTACCTGATTACCGGTCCGCAGGGCGTCGGCAGGCGCACCCTGGCTCTGGCGTTCATCAAAGCGCTTAACTGCCAGAATCCACCCGCGCCGGGGGAGTTTTGCGATTCCTGCCAGGCATGCCGGCAGATAAACGCCC
The DNA here is from genome assembly GCA_035403825.1 of Anaerolineaceae bacterium. GTDB lineage: Bacteria > Chloroflexota > Anaerolineae > Anaerolineales > Anaerolineaceae > Mesolinea. The sequence goes on along the minus strand of DAONFX010000066.1, from coordinate 7,345 downwards.
GGAGTTTCGCGGACCTTGCGGTTCTGGCGCCGGATGAAGGCCATCAGGACCTGCGCATCGACCAAATCCGCGCGGTGCAGCAGTCCCTGGCGCTCGCGCCTTACCAGGCAAAGTACCGCGTGGTGCTCATCCAGGATTTTCAACGCGCGACTGCCGCGGCTTCCAACGCGCTGCTCAAATCGCTTGAGGAACCGCCCGCCCGGGCTGTTTTGGTCCTTACCGCTGACGCTGAAGAAAACCTGCTGCCGACCATTGTGTCGCGCTGTCAGATTGTGCGCCTGCGGCCGCTCCCGATGGAAAAAGCTGGCGTCTGGCTGAAAGAAAAGCTGCAGGTGCCAACGGAACGCGCCGCGCTGCTGGCGCATTTATCCTCCGGCAGGGTAGGGGCGGCGCTGCGCTTTGAGCAGGACCCCGAGCTTTTGCGCGGGTACGAAGACGCGCTGGACCAACTGGAAGAGCTGCTCTGCTCCAGCCGACGGCAGCGCCTGCAATACGTGGAAAAGCTGCAAAAGGGCAAGGGCGCTCAGCGCGAGCTGGCAGGTCAATTGGTCTCCGCCTGGCTGAGCTTTTGGAGGGACGCGCTGATTGTGCGCAGCGGTGCCGATATGCCTTTGGTGAACCAGGAACGGCAGGGCTTTCTGCGGGAAGCCGCCGGACAGATGGAGTTTCAGCGCATCGAGACGGTTTTAGAACAGCACGAGAAAGCTCTGGCGCAATTGGAGGCGTACGTCAATCCGCGCCTGACGCTTGAGTGTCTGCTCCTGACGCTCCCAATCTTAAAAGCGGCATGGGGAAGACAATGAGATTTGCAAAACCTGCCATACAATCCGAACAGAAAGCCAAACTGAAAGACTTAATCCGGGTCTTTCTGCAAATTGGCGCCACCAGTTTTGGCTCTCCCACCGCGCACATCGCGATGATGGAAAGTGAAATTGTGCGGAAACGGAAGTGGCTGACGGGCGAACATTTTTTGGAGCTGTTGGCCGCCACAAACCTGGTGCCCGGGCCGAACGCGACGGAATTGGCGCTGCACATTGGTTACCTGCAAGCCGGCTTCCCTGGTTTGTTGGCAGCCGGCGCCAGTTTCATTCTGCCTTCTTTCATCGCCACGCTGACACTGGCCTGGGCATACGTCCGCTACGGCGCGCTGCCGCAGGCGGACGCGATTTTTTACGCCCTGAACCCGCTGGTCCTGGCGATTGTGATAAACACGCTCTGGAACCTGGGCAAAGGCTGCCTGAAGAGCTGGCAGACCTGGCTGATTTTCGGACTGGCGCTGACGGGCTCTCTGCTGGGCGTGAGCGAGCTGATTGTCCTGTTCGGGGCGGGTCTGCTTGGGTACGTGCTGCTGGACCTCATAAAAAACCCTCCCAAAGCGCCCGCGGCGCTGCTGGCATTCTTTCCTTTCCCGCTGCTCTTCCTGCGTTTCTTTGCGCAGGCATCCGCCTGGCTGCAATCCCGGACAGTCCAGCTGTTTCTGTACTTTCTGCGGACAGGCGCGGTACTGTTTGGCTCGGCGCTGGTGCTGTTCCCGCTCATACGGGAAGATGTGGTTAACCGCTTCGGGTGGATGAGCCAGCAGCAGCTCATCGACGCCATCGCAGTCGGGCAAATGACGCCCGGACCGGTCACCTCGGCGGTCACTTTCATCGGGTACAACGTGGGCGGCGTTCCCGGCGCGTTTGCCTCCACCATTGGCGTGTTTTTGCCTTCTTTCATCATCGTGGCGGCAATGGGACCGCTGATGAAAAAGCTGGCCGATTCCAAGGCTGCCAAGGCTGTTTTGGGAGGGGTGAACGCCGGCGTGATAGCCTTGATTTTCACCATCGCGCTTACCATGGCCAAAAACGCGGTCGTGGACGTCTGGACCGGGCTGCTGCTGGCAGCGGGGCTGGCGGGCTTGTTCCTGCTCAAGCTGACCCCGTATTGGCTGGTACTGGCGGGCTTTCTGGTCGGGCTGGCAAAGGTGCTGTTCTTTTAGGGTGGGACTGCGGTAGAATCCTGTGTCTATGAACGACTTACTTGAACTGCTCAACCCCCAGCAGCAGAGCGCCGTGGCTGCCCCGGCTGGGCCGACGTTGGTGCTGGCTGGTCCGGGCTCCGGCAAGACGCGCGTGCTGACCTACCGCATCGCCTATCTGATTGGCGTGCTGCATGTGCCGGCGTACCATATCCTCGCGGTCACCTTTACCAACAAGGCTGCCAAAGAAATGGCGGCGCGCGTGGAAAAAATCCTGGGCGCGGCAGCCGCGGGCATCTGGCTGGGCACCTTTCATTCCGTTTGCGGACGTATATTGCGCAGGGAAGCCGACTTGCTGCCGCTGAGCAAGGATTTTGTCATCTTCGACGCAGACGACCAGGTGACCCTGATGAAAGAGGTCATCCGCGAAGCCGGGGTGGACGAGAAATTGTTCCGGGCAGAATCCGTACTGGACGCAATATCCCGCGCGAAAAACGACCTGATTAGCCCCGAAGACTATCCCATCCAGAATTTTCGGGACGAAAAAGTGCGTCAGTTTTACCTGCGCTACCAACAGCTGCTGGTCCGCAATAATGCCATGGACTTTGACGACATGCTGGTCTTCACCTACCAGCTCCTGAGCACCTATCCGCAGACGCGCAGCACCTGGGCGCATAAATTCGAGCACATTCTGGTGGACGAATTTCAGGATACCAACCTCTCCCAGTATGCCATTTTGCGCAGCCTGGCGCAGGAGCACGGCAACCTGTATGTGGTTGGCGATGAAGACCAGTCTATCTACCGCTGGCGCGGCGCGGATTATCGCAACATCCAGCGCTTTCAAAGCGACTTCAAGAACGCCCAAACCATTTTGCTGGAACAAAACTACCGCTCGACCCAGCGCATCCTGGACGGAGCCATGGCGGTGATTGACCGCAACGCCAACCGCACGCGCAAAAAGCTGTTTACCGAGCAAAGGCAGGGCGAGAAAATCAAGCTGTTCACCGCCGCGGATGACAAAGAGGAAGCCGAATACGTCGTGCAGGCCGTGAAGGACGGAATCCGCACCCAGAAGCAGAACCCCAGCTCCTTTGCCGTGATGTACCGCACCAACGCTCAGTCGCGCCTGCTGGAGGAATCCTTCCGGCGCGAGGGCCTCAGCTACCGATTGGTCGGCGCTCAGCGCTTTTACGGACGGCGCGAGGTGAAGGATGTGATTTCCTTCCTGCGTCTGATTCACAATCCCAGGGATGAAATCAGCTTGCGGCGGGTTATCAACCTGCCCCCGCGCGGCATTGGCGGCAAGAGCCTGGAAAAGCTGGAAGAATACGCCCGCGCGGCTGACCTGACCCTGGGCGAAGCCGTCGCGCGCCTTGCTGAGCCGGCAGGCCGAGCCGCGCTGGAGCAGCTTGGCAAGGAAGGTCTGCGCCTGGAACAGTTCGGCAAAAAGCTGCTGTTCTGGCGGCAGTACGCGGCCGGGAACCCGCCCGCGTCGCTTTTCGACCGCGTTTTGGAAGATACCGGCTACCAGGAATACATCCACGACCGCAGCGAAGAAGGGCAGGACCGCTGGGAGAACGTGATGGAACTGCGCCAGGTCATCCTGGAGTACGACGGGCTGCCCGGCTTTTTGGAAGCGATGGCGTTGGTGGCCGACCAGGACACACTGCCTGAAACGCTGGACGCCCCGACTTTGCTGACCCTGCACGCTGCCAAGGGTTTGGAGTTCGAAAACGTATTCATTGTCGGGCTGGATGAGATGATATTGCCGCACAGCCGCTCGCGCGACGACCCCGAAGCGCTGGCCGAGGAACGCCGCCTGCTGTACGTGGGCATTACCCGCGCCAAGAAAACGCTGACCCTCACCCGCGCGCAGCGCCGGCGCAGCCCCTACGGCAGCTATGAGGAAACCCAGGCCTCCCGCTTTTTGGACGACTTGCCCGAGGATTTGCTGCAAGGCAGCGCCAAAGGGCTGCCCAGCCGGCTGAACATCCAATACCAAAGCGCCTATTCGCGCTGGGAGACGCCCGCCTACCGCGCCGCGCCGCGCCAGGATACGCCGCAGAACACAAAATACAAGGCCGGCATGCTGGTACGCCACAAGACCTACGGGCGCGGGGTGGTGAAAGCCAGCCGGCTTGAGCACGGCGATGAGACCGTGGAAGTGGTGTTTGAGGGCTTCGGCCTGAAAGCGCTGGTGGCCTCGCTGGCAAAGTTGGAAATCCTCTGACTTTAACCGCGCAGATCCTGAATAAAAATTCACGCTCTCCTTTCGGAGGGCTTTTTTTATCTACTCCCCTGGAGAAACTCTCCGGGCTCGCAAACCCAAACCAAAAAAACCTTTTGCGCGCTTTTACCGCGCCGAGTTTTCGGGTACGATTAAGGCATGAAAACCAGGCGCGCGCTTCTCCTTGCGGCGGTCGGCGTGCTTCTGCTTGGGCTGGCCTGCCGCTATACCGCCCCGACGCCGGCGGCATGGGCTCCCAGTTCTAGCGCAGAGCTTGATGCCCGCACGCGCTCCGCTCGCTTAACCGCGAGCGCCCCGGAAGAAACCCGCTCCTCGCCGAATTCCCCAACCGCGACCAGCACGCCCCTTCCGCGCCCGACCACCGCGGAAGACGGACCCTGGCTGATATTCCCGGACGCGGCAGGCGAGCATTTGTTCGCGCTGGACCGGGACAGCGGCACGCTCACCAGGATTCCGCTGCCGATGCTGACCGACCCGCTGGATATCATCGGGGGCAGGGCGCCGGACGGAGCGCGGGTGCTCTTACGCGCCGGCACGCCGGATAACCTGGGTGAGCTGGGCTTATATGAGCTTGTCAGCCCCTGGGAAGACCCGCGCATGCTTACCAGCCTGCTTTCCTACGAACTTCAGGAGGATATCCTGCAAAACAACGGCATCCAGGCGCAAATGGCTTTGCAGGCAGTGCAGCAGCCGCACCCGGTCAGCTGGTCCGCAGATGGAAAGGCGGCAGTTTTCCCGGCCGCGCTGGATGGGCCCTCGGCTGATTTGTACCTATACCATCCTGGAGATTCCGCTCTGGTGCGCTTGAACCAGCGCTTTCAACAGGATTTTTCCCCGCTGTGGTCCCCGCAGCAGGATTGGATTGTCTTCCAGGAGGTCAACAGCTACGCCACAACCAACGCGTGGAAGCTCTCGCTGGTCGGGGCGCTGAGCATGCCAAACGGGGCGGTGACGCATTACCTGCACGTCCCGCGCGATACCGGGTATTGGGAGCGCTACGTTGGCTGGATGAGCGCGCTTTACCTGCTGACCTGCACCCCCACGGACAACGGCGCCGTGGATTTGCGGCTGAGCAATGTTTCGGCTGGCAAACCGCGCGTGATTTTCGACGGCGCTTTCGCGGAGGCAGCCGTTAACCCCCAAAATGGGGAGCTGGCGGTAGTCGTGCGGGCAGAGAACAACAACCCCAGGTATCCGGCGGGCATCTATTATTCCTCCAACAACGGGACGACTTTCACAGCGCTGCTGGCGGGGGAGTACAGAAACCTCGAGTACAGTTCTGAAAACGGGCTGTTCACGGCTTCCAACGCGGTCGGGGTTGTGCAGTTCGATAGCAGCGGCAGTGTGTTCATTTTGGCGGGTGAGGAGCGCCTGGGAATTTCCCCGGACGGGCATTGGCTGATTGGCTGGGGCGGGAACGGCGCGCGCCTGTATTCGCCGCAAGGTTTTGAACTGCAGACGCTGACAGAACAGAGCGTCAGCGCGTTGGCATGGCAGGAGGATGCCGGGGGTTTTTTCCTGCTGGAAGAAGACGGGCTGTATTATCTTCAGTTTCCGCTGCTGCAGGCGCGTTTGGTCACACAGGATGTGTGGCGCGGGGATGAGAGAGCCTTTGTCTGGCTGCGTTGAGCTCCGGCGAAACCGAACCTTGGCGGGTGAGGCACGTATGGCAAAGTATAATCGCATGGAAAAAGGAGAAGTATGAGCACCATCTTTACCTGGTATGGACACGCAACCATCGGTCTGGACTGTGATGGTATCAAATTGGTGGTGGACCCGTTTTTCAGTGGGAACCCTGCCGCGGCCGTGAAGGCGCAGCAGGTGCGGGCGGATTATCTGCTCATCTCGCATGGGCACAGCGACCATGTTGGCGACGCGCTGGATATCGCGCGGCGCACTGGCGCGACCGTGGTGGCCAACGCGGAAATCAGCAGCTGGTTTTCCGGCAAGGGCGTGAAGACGCATGCCCAACACATCGGCGGAGGTTTTCGTTATCCGTTTGGTTACCTCAAACTTACCCAAGCGCTGCACGGCTCTGCGCTGCCGGACGGAAGCAACGGAGGGAACCCGGCCGGCTTCTTGTTGAGCACCAACGCCGGCGAGAAAATTTACCTGGCCGGGGACACGGGCTTGTTTGGCGATATGCGCCTGATTGGCGAAGAAGGGCTGGACCTGGCCGCTCTCCCGATTGGCGATAACTACACCATGGGTCCGGATGATGCGCTGCGGGCGGTGAAGCTGCTGCAGCCTAAAGTCGTAATTCCTATCCATTACAACACCTTTCCGCTCATTCAGCAGGATGTGCAAGCCTGGAAAAAGCGCGTGGAAGCCGAAACCGGAGCGCGCGTGGAAGCGCTGAAACCCGGCGGGACCTATACCTTAGGAGCATAGATGACACAGAAGAGCGAACATCCCAACCCAAAACCCGGACGCATTCCCCCGGGGCAGCTGCTGACCAAACGCTTTCCGGTGCTGCACTACGGACCCGTCCCGAGCTTTGACCCGGGAACCTGGACCTTTCGGGTCTGGGGCGAGGTGGAGAAGCCGCTGGCGCTCACCTGGGAAGAGTTTTGCGCGCTGCCGCGCACAGCGCTGACCATGGACCTGCACTGCGTGACTACCTGGAGCAAGCTGGATACGCATTGGGAAGGCGTATCGCTTGCGACTCTGCGGGAGCTTGGGCTGGTGGTGCCGACAGCCGGGGCGCGCTATGTGATACAGCACGCGGAGTTCGGGTTCACCGCCAATCTGCCGATTGAGGTGGCTGAGGCAGATAACTTTTTGCTGGCGACCCATTACGAAGGGCAGCCGCTTACACCGGAACACGGCTGCCCTTTACGCGGCGTGACTGGCGCAATTCCCGGGCGCGATGACCTCAAGGATGTTTACCTGTGGAAGGGCGCCAAATGGCTGCGCGGTTTGGAGTTCAGCGCGCACGACCGGCCGGGCTTTTGGGAGCGGGCTGGATATCACAACGACGCGGATATCTGGTTGGAGCAGCGCACGGCGTAGAGAAGGCGGGCTGCATTCCTCGTCCTCGCGAGCAAAGCGAAGCGGCCTCCCGGCCAAAGCTGTCATCCTGAATGCTGTGAATTCGTCAAGCGTCGTAGGTTGGGTGGAGCGCCAGCGCAACCCGA
>DAONFX010000065.1:0-11275 GCA_035403825.1 Anaerolineaceae bacterium | reverse complement strand
AGATTGCTTCAGTCGCTGGCTCCTTCGCAATGACGAATCACACAATGTCGGGTTGTGCTCCTGCGTCGCTGCACCCGACCTACAACTCCACCCGACCTCCAGCATTCGTCATCGCGAGGAACGAAGCGATCTCCCCGTCAGCCTCTTGGGAGATTACTTCAGTCGCTGGCTCCTTCGCAATGACGAATCACGCAATGTCGGGTTGCGCTCCTGCGCCGCCGCACCCGACCTACAGATAAAGTTTGAAATTAACTCTCTGTAAAGATATCCAGGTAGTTTTTATACATAAAACTTTGACCATATGTTTTATCGGTAAAGCGAGGGACTAAAATTCCCAAGCCAACCAGACGTGTAACCATTTTATAAGCCCCATCGCGGGTATAACCAGTCCAATCCTGGATCGTTTGTACATTAATGATCGGCTGAGCAAAAAGTCTTGGAAGAAGTTTTGTAATTAGTTCAGCAGAACGTTTACCCAAGGCCTGAATGAGGCGCATATCTTTCTCTCGAAGAGCGGTGATTTTACCGACTGTCTCAATCGCCTCTGTTGCTGTTTGCATTATGCCATCCAGGTAAAAGTCGAGCCATTCAAACACTTTTCCCTGATGATATCCTTCGAGGCGGTCATAATATTCCTGCCGATGCGCATGGAAGTAAGAGGATAAATAAAGCACTGGTTTTTCAAGATAATGTTTGTTCCATAAAAAGAGCGTAATCAATAAACGGCCAGTGCGGCCATTCCCATCAAGAAAAGGATGGATTGTTTCGAATTGTGCGTGTAACAATCCTGCCTTTAAGAGCATGGGAATGGCATCTTCTGCATGCATAAATATCTCTAAATCCCCTAGGGCATTACTAAGATAAGCTGGCGGAGGTGGAACAAAGCGTGCATTATTTAATGTTGTTCCACCAATCCAGTTTTGTGAAGTCCGAAATTCTCCGGGGTTGGCGAGATGACTGGTACGCGCTTCGTGGAGCAATTGATAATGCAGGTCTTTAATCAATCGTAAAGAGAGCGGTAGTTTTCCATCCTCGATCTGCTGAATACCAAAATGCAATGCAGTAAGATAATGCAAAATATCATCTACATCTTCGGGCAAATCCGAATTGATATTAGCTTCAGCTTCGATAGCATCTATCATGGTTGCAACAGTACCTTCTATTTGACTAGAAGAAGCCGCGTCTTTGCGTAAGTACATCCAAAGGAAAAAATCAATATCAGGAAGTAAGCGTGTAATTCCTTTTAACTCTCCCACCTTTAAAGTAGCATCAGAATTTTTCATTAAAATGTCTTTTGGAAAGTCGAGCATCGCTTTAGGTGGAAAAATAGTTGGTATGAACGCTTGGTAGCCAGCAGGCAATAATCTTACTGTCCCAACTTGAACGGTATTCACTAGCTCATGTCCATCTACTATTAATTTGTACAAAACATTTTATTCCAAACAACTTATCGGAATGTATACAAACAACAAAGTTTAGTATACATCTTTTACCTAATGTATACAAACACGCTTTGTTTGTATACATCTTTTCCCAAATGTATACAAACTGGCCTACTTTGTATACATCTTTTCCCAAATGTATACAAACTAAGCCATTCAGTTTACATCTTTTGCAAGATGGATACGAACTTTATGTCTTATTCGCGCTCGCCGGTCTCCACGTAGTGCGTCAGTTCCTCAATGCTCAGGTCCTGAATGCCCAGTTTATCCAGCGTGCGGCCTTTGCGCCAGTAATCCGTGTTGTGAATGATGCACGCCAGGCGGATAATCGCGTCAATCCCGCGCACAGACACCCCATAGCGCTGCCCCAGCGCCGCAATCGGCACCAGGCTCATCGGAATCTCCTCGAACAGGTAGCGGTGATTCAGCGTAGGCGGCGCCTTGATGCCGTAGTAGCCGGACTGGTTGTGAATGGCTTCGTGCAGGTTCTCTCCGCGGGCGTCGTAGGCCAACGCCAGCCATTCCAACCCGTTGCGCGCGCGAATCCCCAGCGCGGAAGCTACGGTGCAGCGTTCGCGATCCACCGTCTCCAGCAGTTTGGCGACCGAGGGGGAAACACCGTCGATATAAAACTCAAAGTCGCCGTGGGTGGTTTCAATCCAGCCGGCGTTCAGCAGGGTGATGGTGGGGTGGAAGACCGCGCCCATGTTGTTCAGCCCGGTCTTGAGCACGTTGCCGCCGTCAATGTACTGGGGATAGACGTGGTGAATGGCGTCCAGCACCGCGCGGTTTTTGGTAGCGGGCAGGGCCGCCAGCGGCACGGATTCCTTGATGCGGAAGATTTTTGCGTGGCTGGGCCCTTCGGAACGGCTGGCGTAGATGAAAGTTTCGGCCTCGGCTACGATAGGCTTGGTTTTGCATCCGGATTGGCGCAGAACCTCGACGAATTCGATCGCGCCGCAGGTGCGCCCGGGGTGCAGCAGCACAATCTGCCCGTCCCGCAGGTAGGGGGCGGCCGCGGCGGCAATGTCCCGATGGCCGGAGGACGGCACGACCACCATGATTACATCTGCGTCCGCAACTGCCTCCCCGATTTTATCGGTGACCTTTGCCAGCCGGCCGAAACCGCTGATGCCGCCCGGATTTTCCAGGTCAATCCCGCCGCGCTCGGCGATGACTTCGATGTTGGCGAAAGTGCGGTTAAAGAGCGTCACCTCCTTCCCCATCAACGCCATATGCGCCGCCATGGCTTTGCCGCCGTTGCCGGCTCCAATGACTGTGTATTTCAGGTTATCGTTCATGCGTTACTCCGTTTCATAGGTAGGTGGAAAGGCGCTCCGCTTCGGGAAGGGGGCTGCCGTCGGACCGGACGGCTTCGCAGCCGCCCTGAATCACGCGCGTTCTGATTTCCCCGCGCGCGATTTTGCTGCCGCGCAGGTGCGGCGCGTCCAGAATGCCCAGGCGTACGGCCTTACCCAGTACGGCAGGGTCGCTCAGCGGGTCGCTGCCGAGCTGCCCCAAATTGCTGATTGCCGTGAGCGTGAGCCGGGCTTCGGTGATGAGATGCTCTTTGCGCGCCTGCACCTTCGGGTCCGCCAGCATATCGGGCTGCCCTTTGAGGGCGTTGGCGACAGCCTGGCGCGCCATCAGGCTGGCTTCGATAACATCAGCGGCGGTGGCGGCGTGGTCGGCTTCGGTATGCCCGACAATGTGCACAATGTGCGGCCGGAGCGCCATCTGCAGGTAGATGCTGGCGGAGAGATGAGCGCGGGCGGCGTTACTTTCCAGCGGGTAGCTGAGCAGGCCGGTGCGCGTCTGTCTGTAGATGCGGAAGTTTTCGTCTTCCAGCGCTGCGCTCATTTCCAGAATAGCCAGCATTTTTGCCAGGTCCATCGCGTCGGAGGCGCCGGGCGGGCTGTTGAACATCATCTGGGCGATGTAATCGCGCGCGCCAAAAACTTTGGCGTTATAGGCGGAAAGGTAGGCGGAGACAAGAAAGATCACGTCCGGCGCGTCGCGCATGCCCCAGTGGTGCGGTTCGTTCAGTTCCACTGGCACGCCGCGCTGGCCGTACCAACGGATAAGCTCCTGGTGCAGGCGGATAGAGTCCTCCAGGCTGACCGGACCGCGCCCGTCGAGCTGATTGAACCAGAAGAGCGGGACGGCGCACCAGGCGTTGTTGATGGTTTCCATGTAGAGCTCTGCCAGGCGGATAAAATCGTCCGTGCCGGAATAGGTGCGCAGGAGCGGGTAATTCCCGCGGCGCGAGGCCCGAAAGAGCGCGCGGTAGTCATCCGCGCTGCGCACGGGCACGCCGCCGGCGCCTTTGGCGCGCGGGTTTTGGCGCTCCGGGTGGAAAAAATTTTCCTGCGCGTCCTGGTCGGTGCCGAGCGAAATGACATCCAAGGCGCGCGCTTCCGCGATTTGGGCGATGCCCTCCAGGGTAGCTGTCATGGTGGGCAGGCCAAAGTGGTGGCGCAGCAGGGGGTAGGGGGTTTTCCAGGCAATGCGTTCCAGGGTGGTCTGGGGGTAATACGTGGGGCTGCCCGGTTCGGCGCTCTCCCCGCGCAGAAAGGCAAGCACCTCTTCGGGAGCTTCGCTGCCGTCGAACGCGCGCTCAAAAAAGCCCAGCATACGCGCGCGCTGCGCCACCGGCGGAGTGCCGCCGAACACAAAGCGCACGCCCTGCGCGCGGAGTTCATCCGCGGCTTCGGCAAATTCACCCAACAGACGCTCGCCTGTTTCGGGCGTCAGGCGGTAGGATGCGCCAACCAGGTCCGCGCCTTCTTCCCTTGCGGCGCGCAGGAATTCTTCCACCGGCACAGCCGGCCCGAGAAAGACTGTGCGCCAGCCCGCGATTTCCGCCAGGTTCAGAAAATTCATCACGCCGGCAACGTGAACGCATTCCCCCAGGGCGCCCGCAATTACGGTTTTCATGAAGCAACCTCCTGTTTAGTTTTGTCCGCTGTCGGTCACTCACCAAATGGTGAACAAAGAAAAGATAAAGACAACCCATGCCGGGTTAGCTAAGAAAGCGATAATTAATTGTACCCGAAATTGAAAGAAGGCTTTCCGAAACCTAAATACGTAGAAACTTAATGCCGCGCGGTCCCATTCCGACCGGGTGGGGTACAATCCTGATAACAGAAATGGAACACGAAAGTGCTGCGCAAGCGTACGAACTGTATCATGATGAGTCCGCCCGAAACGGGTATTGGCACGGGATGTTCCTGGTGCCGACCCGCCAGAAGGAAGCCCTGGCAGCTTATCTGGAAGCCGCGCGTGCGGAGGTCGGTTACCCGCACAAAATCAGTTTCAAGAAGATTAACCGCCCGGGCGCCAAGCGCGACCTGGCGGAAGCCTGGCTGAGCATCGCCCTGGGTTTCATGCGCTCGGAAAGCAAGCACATCCGCTACTTTTATTACAGCGGCGCGCGGAGGGAGCGGGAAAGAGCCTTCCGCGTGCTGGACGACCAGGCGGGCGGCGCCAAGTTCATCCTCTTCCGCGAACGCGATAACCACGAAGACATGCTGCACTACCCGGATGAGACCAGCAAAGTGGAAACCTCTTTTCGCTTCGGCTTCAAAGGCGGGCTACACTACCTCTTCAGCCCGGAAAATCCAGTGTGCATCACGAAAATTCATTTTGACGGTTACCTGCACCATGGACGGCACATCGACCGCCAACGCGTAGTGGAACGCCTTTCGGGCTTGCGCAGCTACTGCGGAGTCGGCAGCCAACCAGATCTGATTGACGACCGCGCCAGCGACCCCGCTATGCAGGACGCGCAGCCTTACGCGGACTGCGAGCTCCTGCAGCTGACGGACCTGCTGATAGGCTCATTTCGGGCGGCATTCGGTTATTACAGCAACCCTTCTCAGTGGCTGCTGGCGCGCTACGCCAGAACGCTAATCGATAAATACCGGCAGGGTCCGCCGCGTATGCGCAAGAGCCGCTGGAACCGCGCCTTCTGCATGAGCCAATGCTACCTGGAAGACGGCGCCTGGCGCTTCGAGACCATCAACCTGATGGAAGATGAAGGGGTCAGCCAACTCCCGCTGTTGGAATAGCCTGTGCGCCTGTACGCACAGCGCCGGCCGGCGCTGCATCTGGTAAGATTATCAAAATATTTCGTTCCGGAGCAATGAAAACGCGATGCTCACTGTCATTACGATTGCCGAAGCCCAACGCCTGATCGAGCGCAGCTTTGGGAGCTTGAAAATGCCTGCGGAAGCTGTTTGCCTGGCCGAGGCGGGCGGCAGAGCCCTGGCGCAGGATGTACTGGCCGGAGAATTTGTCCCGGATTTCGACCGCGCGACTGTGGACGGTTACGCCGTGCGCAGCAGAGACGTTTTTGGCTGCTCCGAGTCCATCCCCGCCCTGCTTAACAAAATTGGCGCCGCGCAGATGGGCGCGCACACCGACCTGAATCTGGCGGCGGGGGAGTGCGTCTACGTTCCCACCGGCGCAGAAATCCCGGCTGGGGCGGACTGCGTGATTATGCTGGAAGATGTCGAAGTGTTGGAGGACGGTTTGGTGGCGGTCTACAAAGCCTCCCCGCCCGGCGCGAACCTGATTTTTCGCGGGGATGACCTGCGCCCGGGGGAGGTCGTCCTGCGGGCGGGTACGCGCCTGAGCCCCGCGCATGTCGGAGCGCTGGCAGCGATGGGTCTGAACGAGGTTCCTGTGCGGCGTTTTCCGCGTGCAGCGGTCATTTCCACCGGTGATGAGCTCGTGCCCGCGGGGGAGGCCTTGCCGCCGGGCAAAATCCGCGATGTGAACGCCCCGATGCTTCTTCAGGCTGTGCAGGATGCCGGCGGGCGGGCGGACTTTCTTGGCATTATTCCCGACCGCATCGAGGCAGTGCGTGCCGCGCTGATATCCGCGCTTGTTGGGCACGACCTGGTGCTGATTTCCGGCGGCACATCCGTCGGGGAGAAGGACGCGGTACCGCTGGTGTTGGCTGAGCTGGGCGAACTGCTGGCGCACGGGCTGGCAGTCAAGCCGGGCAAACCGACGCTGTTTGGCAGCGCCGGGGGGAAACCCGTTTTTGGCTTGCCAGGCAACCCGGTGGCGGCTTTCTTTATGTTTCATTTGCTGGCGCGTCCGCTCATGGCGTCCATGCTGGGCACGGAACTGGACGAACGGCGCGTGTGGGCGCCTGTCGCGCGCGCGGTGCCCTCCAACCATGGGCGTGAAGAATATGTCCCTGTGGTGCTGCAAGAGGGCCAGGCGCATCCGATCCCAAGCAAGTCCGGGCTGATAACCACCCTGGCGCGCGCGGACGGCTTTCTCGCCATCCCGCGCGACAAGGAAGGCCTGCCAGCCGGCGAGCTGGTGGAAGTAACCCTGTTGAAGAGGTAAATATGGCATTCGAATATCTGACCAATATCCCCCTGGAAGAAGCGCGCGAAATGTACCTGAGCGCGCTGCGGCAGGCAGGGCTGAGCTACAAAACCGAGATAATCCCGACCAACTCCGCCTTGGGCCGCGTGAGCGCGCACGCAGTCTACGCGCGCATCAGCTCTCCGCACTATAATGCCTGCGCGATGGACGGCATCGCCCTGGACGCGAAGCGCACGTTTGGGGCTTCTGAAACCACGCCGGCGCGCTTGAACGCAGATGACTTTGTGTGGGTGAATACCGGCGACCCGCTGCCCGAGGGCTGCGACGCGGTGGTGATGGTGGAAGACGTAGTGCAGGAAGGGGACGGCGCGGTGCTCTACGCGGCGGCGCTGCCCTGGCAGCACGTGCGCCAGATTGGCGAGGATATCAGCGCCGGCGATATGATTCTGCCGTCATTCAGCGTGCTTTCCCCGGCGGCGCTGGGCGCGCTGCTGGAATCCGGCGTACTGAATGTGGAGGTGGCGGCTCGCCCGCGTGCCGGAATCATCCCGACCGGCAATGAGCTGGTCGCCCCGACTGAAGACCCGCAAGCCGGCAGCATCATCGAGTCCAATTCTGCCGTCTTCGCTGGCATGCTGGAGACCTGGGGGTGTGTGCCCAAAATCTATCCGGGCGTGCGGGACGACCCCGCGCTGATTGAAGCGGCTCTACGCACCGCCCTGGCGGAGTGCGACCTGGTGGTACTGAATGCCGGCTCCTCCGCGGGCAGAAAAGACTTTTCCACCGACGCAATCCGTCAGGTAGGCGAGGTGGTTGCGCACGGCGTGGCTATCAAACCCGGCAAGCCGGCGATTTTGGCGCACGCGCGGACGGATAGCGGGCAGGTCGTGCCCGTGCTTGGTTTGCCGGGCTATCCTGTTTCCGGCATCCTGGTGATGGAAGAACTATTCAAGCCGGTGGTGGAAAGCCTGACCTGCCGGCCTTCTCAAAAACCCGATTTCATCCAGGCTGCCATCTCGCGCCGGCTGACCTCCTCGCTTAAGTACCTGGAGTTTGTGCGCACGCGCCTGGGGAACGTGAACGGCAAAACCGTGGCGGTGCCGCTGAACCGGGGCGCCGGCGTGGTGAGTTCCTTCGTAAAAGCCGATGGGATTATCCATATCCCCCAAAACACTGAAGGCTATGAGGCCGGCGAGATGGTGAACGTACAGCTGACCCGCAGCCGCGCCGAGATAGACCGCACCCTGGTCATCACCGGCAGCCATGACCCGCTGCTGGATGAGGTCGCGGATATCCTTAAGCGCCTGGATCGGGACAGTTCTGTCGCGTCCTCGCATGTGGGCAGCATGGGCGGGATTACCGCGGTCAAACGCGGTGAAGCCCACCTGGGCGGCATTCACCTGCTGGATGAGGCCAGCGGCACTTACAACATCCCCTATTTGCGCAAATACTTCCCACAGGGCGGCGTGGTACTGGTGGAATGCGTCCAACGCACGCAGGGTTTGATGGTTCCCAAGGGCAATCCGCTGGGTATCCGTGAATTCGCGGATATCGCCGGGAAACGCTACGTCAACCGCCAGAAAGGCAGCGGAACGCGCATCCTGTGCGACTTTTTGGCGCGGCAGAATGCCATCGATGCGGACAGCGTGTGGGGCTACGAGCGCGAGGAATATACCCACACCGCGGTCGCGGCGGCCATCGCGGCAGGGACAGCCGATGCCGGGCTTGGAATCTTGTCCGCCGCGCGCATCTACAACCTGGACTTTGTGCCGGTGTGCGAAGAACAGTACGATTTGCTCGTCGCGGAGAGCGCCTTCCATCTGGAAATGGTGCAGCGCTTGCTGGAAGTTCTGCGCGGGAAAGAATTCGCGCGCAGACTTGCCGTGATGGGCGGTTATTCGCTCAAGACCCCGGGAGAAATCAGACCATGGAACTGAGCCATCTGGATAAAAACGGACACGCACGCATGGTGGACGTTTCGGCGAAAGAAGATACAGCACGCGAGGCGCTTGCCAGCGCGCTGGTGCGCATGCTGCCGCAAACCCTGGCGCTCATCCAGACCGGGGAAATGCCCAAGGGCGATGTTTTCGCATGCGCGCGCGTGGCCGGAATATTGGCCGCCAAACGCACACCTGAGCTTATCCCGCTCTGCCACCCCATCCCGATTACTTTGGTCAGCGTGGATTTTGAAGTGATGGGGCAGGATACGCTGCGCGTTACAGCCCGGGTAAAAACAAGCTTCCGGACTGGTGTGGAAATGGAAGCGCTCACGGCGGTCAGCGTTGCGGCGCTGACCGTGTACGATATGTGTAAAGCCGTGGACCGCGGCATGCAAATCCTGCAAATCCAATTGGAGCAAAAAAGCGGCGGAAAATCCGGTGATTTCCTGCGAGAGGATATAATCCCTGCAAATGATTGATCAATATCAGCGGGAAATCACCTACCTGCGGCTTTCCCTGACCGAACGCTGCCAGCTGCGCTGCACCTACTGCCGCGCGGAGGAAGGCGCCTGCCCCAAAGCAGAGGAGCTGAGCGCCGCGGACTTCGCGCGAATTGTGCGCGTGATGGCACGCCTGGGGATCAACAAAGTGCGGTTGACAGGCGGAGAACCCCTGCTGCGCAAAGACGTTCTGGATATCGTTTCCCGGGTGGCTGCGGCGGCGGAACTGAAAGACCTTTCTATGACCACCAACGCCCAGATGCTGCCGGGCAAGGCGGCCGCCCTCAAGGCTGCCGGCTTACGCCGGCTGAATATCAGCCTGGACTCGCTCCGGCCGGACGTGTTCCGGGAAATGACCGGCGGGGATTTGCGGCTGGTGCTGAACGGCATTGACGAAGCGCTCGAAGCGGGGCTTGTGCCGCTGAAGATTAATATCGTCCTCGTGGCGGGCATGAACGGCGGGGAGGTTGATGACTTCATCGCGCTCACGCGCGAACGACCGCTGGACGTGCGGTTTATCGAGCTCATGCCCATTGGCGACCAGGGCAGAAATGACGGGCGGCGCATCTCCAACCAGGATTTGCTGCGGGCGCGTCCGTACCTGCAAGCGCTGCCCCCGCGTTACCCCGGGCAGCCTTCAACGGATTATCAAGTGCCCGGCTACCTGGGTCGGGTAGGCTTTATCAGCCCAATCTCGCATCGGTTTTGCGAGGACTGCAACCGCATCCGCGTGATGAGCGACGGTATGCTGCGCCCCTGCCTGGGGGTGGACCGTCAGATTTCCTTGAAAAACGCCCTGTGCGGGGGTGACGATGAACTTCTGGAGCTCATCCGCCAGGTGATATTTGAGAAACCTATTGGTCACGCGTTTCAAAGTTGTTCGGCTTCCGAACGGGACATGAGCAGGATAGGAGGATAAGTTTGGCAAAAGTTGTCGCGGTGAATATCAGCGCGGAGACAGGCGTCATTAAGACGACGGTGGAAAGCGCTGTTCTGGTGGAAAAGTTTGGGATAGAGGGAGACGCGCATGCCGGTAACTGGCACCGCCAGGTGAGCCTGTTGGACCAGGCCAGCGTGGACAAGATGACCGCGCTTGGGGCGGAAGGGCTGAAGCCGGGCATTTTTGCCGAAAATATCACCACCGAAGGCATTGCGCTGCACACGCTGCCGGTTGGCACGCGCCTGCGCGTAGGGGAAGCAGAGCTGGAAGTCACGCAGATTGGCAAGGAGTGCCATGCGCACTGCCAGATTTACCAGCAGGTGGGCATGTGCATTATGCCGACGGAGGGAATCTTTACGGTGGTCATCCGCGGAGGGGAAATCCGGGGTGGAGATCCGATTGAAATCCTGAACGGAGTGCGCGCAGCGGTTATCACCATCAGCGACAAAGGCGCGGCGGGCTTGCGCGAGGATAAGAGCGGGCCGGCTTTGGTGGAGGCTTTACACGGGGCAGCGCTTGTAACCGAGCAACTCATTATCCCGGACGAAATTGAGCTGATCAAAGCAGAATTGACGCGTCTGGCGGATGGGGGCAGCCTGGATGTAATTTTTACCACCGGCGGGACCGGATTGGCGCCGCGGGATGTGACACCCGAAGCCACCCTGGCGGTGGTGGAAAGGCTCGTGCCGGGCATCCCGGAGGCAATGCGCGCGGAGAGCCGCAAGATCACCGACCGGGCGATGCTTTCCAGAGCGCAGGCGGGGGTGCGCGGGCACACGCTGATTATCAACCTGCCCGGCAGCCCCAAGGCGGCGGTGGAGTGCCTGCAGGTATTTCTGCCGGCGCTTGCGCACGCGGTGGAAACTCTGCGCGGCGAAGCCTACGAGTGCGCCAGACCGTGAAAGGGACTTGAGGGTCGGGTTCAGGTTGAAAAAGAGCTAGGGTGTGTGCGGCGGCGCAGGAGCGCAACCCGACATTGCGTACTTCGTCATTGCGAAGGAGCCAGCGACTGAAGCAATCTCCCAAGAGGCTGACGGGGAGATCGCTTCGTTCCTCGCGATGACGAATGCTGGAGGTCGGGTGGAGTTGTAGGTCGGGTGCAGCGGC
>DAONFX010000064.1:0-11411 GCA_035403825.1 Anaerolineaceae bacterium | reverse complement strand
TCCCGATGATAGACAGCACTTACCGCACGATTCCAGACCGGGAACATCGCGCGATGGCCGGGCTCTCGATGGGCAGCGTACAAACGCTTTACATCGGACTCCAGAACCTGGATAGCTTTTCCGCCCTGGGCATCTTCAGCCGCAGACCCATGGACGACAAAGAATTTAACCTGGAACGTTCTTTTGGCGGGATTTTCCAGAAACCGCAGGAGTTGAACAGGAAGCTGCACCTCTTCTGGTGGGGCGCGGGAACCGCTGAAGAAGGGATATACAATGCCGTCAAAAAGAACCTCGCGCAGTTGACATCCGTTGGGATTAATACTGTCTTCGTAGAATTCCCCGGCACTTCCCACGAATGGCAAACCTGGCGCAAATCATTGTACGACTTCGCGCCGCGTTTATTCCGCTGGACGGAGGCTGCCTAGCTCTCCATACGCCTTAGCCCTGACGGAGCTCATCGCATTTATGGTTAAATGCTCGCGTCCAGGTCTTTCGATATTCCTACACGCAATTCAAGACCAATCGGGAGCCGACAAAAAGCTCCCGATTTGGTCGTTATTATGGGGATCCTAGCGGATTAGTTGCCCGGCTCTGTTTCGCCGGGAAAACGGTATGGGTAGCGTTCAAGATATGGCAAGTTTAGGTCCGGATGCCAGATTTCCGGGATTGGAACCTTGCTCAGCTCCATTTTTCCGTTATTAAGCCCGATTTTCGTCCACGCCAGCCAATCCGGATCGCGCCGGCAGGGAAAATCCTCGCGATAATGATTGCCGCGGCTTTCCGTTCGGAACAGCGCAGAACGCAGCCGCATTTCAGCGCTCAGCAGCATGCTTCTGGTCTCGTGCGCCAGGCGCAGCTGGTGCAAATCCCGTGCAAAAAGCTTGGGGTCCAACTGCTCCCGGTAGTACAGAACCAGGGATAACACTGCTTCCAGTCGGTCCGCGCGTTTGATATAGGAGACAAAGTACGGCATAAGCGTATTTTGCAACAGTTGCGTGACCCACTGAGGGCTGAAGCCGCCTTTGCGCGCCAAAGGCTCCAGAACATACTGCGCAGCCCGTGAAGTTTCCTCTTCAGGGATAGTTGCATGCCCAATGCGCAGCGCTTCCTCCGCCGCCGCCGAACCGGCCAGCGCGCCACTCACCGCGCCGTTTGCAAGCGCCGACCCTGTCAGAGCATAAGCAGACCCGTTTTGCATGGTACCCAACGCGTCGCCGGCCGCGAACAGCCCCGGCAGCGTGGACCTCCCTTGCAGGTCAGCCGGCCAGAGCCCGTCCGCCTTGCGTAAGGACATCCCCAGGCAGGCGCCGCCAACCATTTCCCGCTCGCCATCCGGGGCATCCGTATAGATTGGCGCTCGCCCCGCATGCGCTTCAAATTCCGTTTCCAGATAGGTGAAAGTATATTTCGAGCCGCCTTCCGGGCGAGGCGGGAGCGGCTTCCCCTCCGCGTTATACAACGTCCGGCCCCGTTTCGGCCCATCCAGCCCGGCCAGCGCAGGGGGCACCGGCTGTTTGCGCCCCAGCATGTTGGGGATACCTACCGGGATATCGACCCGGGAAATGTGCGTATCCACAAATTCTTTCCCAAGGATCTCCGCGCCGGCGCGGTAAGCCATCGCCTCGCCGTCGCCGGTAAGCTGGACGATAGGCGGGTACGCCGCGGGTTTGTAACCGCAAGCGCCGACGCACAGCACCGTGGCAGCCGCGCTGATAACGTACAAGACCGGTTCATCCACGGAAATGCCTATTCCGCCAAAAACCCGGTTGTCGGTTTTTAGCAGCTCGGTCAGCATAATGCGGTCCAGAATACGCGCCCCGGATTTCCTCACCTGCCGCCTGAGGATTTGGACATAGTCGCCGTGCCTGTCTTCCTCAAAGCGCAGTTGTTCCGTCACCCCGGAAGGCGCCGGGAATCGCGTCGGGTTTTCCTCTGAGCTGCCAGCAAAACGCACTCCCCACTGCAGCAAATCCCGATACCTGTCGTAAGATTGGGTGATGGTCAATTCCGTCCAGGCACGGTTGTTCACGTACTCGCTCGTGCGGTTCACCAGGTCCATCCAGGCTGGCAGGTCATGCCCCCAAGCCGGATTGAAAACCATAAAGCTGCCCGCGTATGGGGACTGGCCGGATTTGCCTGCACAACCTTTGTCGATGAGCAGCACCGAAGCGCCTTTTTCGCGGGCTTTGATTGCGGCAAAACAACCCGCGATTCCTCCGCCAACGACCAACACATCACAGGTAATTTTGCGCTGTTCGCGAATGGTCTCCACGCTCACCCCCAACTCGTAAACAGGCGTGCGGTGCGCTTCGGCGTAAGCGTAATCGCGTCCGTCGGGCATTCCGCGACGCACCAGCAGCAGACCACGCACTCCTCGGGGTACCGGACCACTGCCTTTTTAAGCGCCTTATCCATCCGCAGGACGTCCGCCGGGCAGCTTAATACACAAGCGCCGCAGCCGCTGCATAATTGCGGATTGATCGATTCAACAGCCATATCTACTCCTCAGGCTTTTAGTTTCGGCTCTCGTGAGTTTTTATAAGGCCTGGAGCTGGTTGATTTCCTTCACACGGCAGCATGCCACAAAATGATTTGGCAGAATTTCTTCGAGCTGCTGCGGCGCATCGCACTGTTCCGTATGGTAGATACAGCGCTTCTTGAAGCGGCAGCCGGGCTTTGGATTTATCGGCGAAGTAATTTCGCCTTCCAGAATGACCCGCTGCTTCTTATGGTGAATGTCGATTGTCGGAACCGCGGAAATGAGCGCCTGCGTGTACGGGTGCAGCGGATGCCGGAACAGCTCCTTAGACTCACAAGTTTCCACCAGCACCCCCAGATACATCACGCAGATATCGTCAGAAATATGCCGCACCACGGATAAATCATGGGTCACAAACATGTAGGTAAGCTGGTACTGTTCCTGCAAATCCTGCAGCAGGTTCAGCACCTGGGCTTGAATGGAAACGTCCAGCGCGGAAACCGGTTCATCGCACACGATAAACCTGGGATTCAGCGCGAGCGCCCGGGCAATCCCCACTCGTTGTCTTCTGCCGCCGTCCAGTTCATGCGGGTAGGCCATCCGCAGCCGCTGGTCTATGCCGACCAGAGCCATCAGCCGTTCTGCCTCGGCGCTGCAGGCCCTGGAGGAGTATTTCTTCGAGATAATCAGCGGCTCTATGATGGTTTGTT
This sequence comes from Anaerolineaceae bacterium, assembly GCA_035403825.1. Classification (GTDB taxonomy): domain Bacteria; phylum Chloroflexota; class Anaerolineae; order Anaerolineales; family Anaerolineaceae; genus Mesolinea. The sequence continues at coordinate 8,222 of DAONFX010000064.1, read as the reverse complement.
CGACCGTAAGGCGCGGGTTTAGCGAGGAATAGGGGTCCTGGAAAATAATCTTCATATTTTCGCGCAGTTTGCGCAGTTGGCGGGTGTTCGCGCGGGTAATATCCTTCCCTTCAAAAAAAATCTGTCCGTCGGTACTGTCCAGAAGGTGAATGATGACCCTGCCCAACGTAGACTTGCCGCAGCCTGATTCGCCGACGATCCCCATAGTTTTTCCGGATTCGATGGCGAAACTGACGTCGTCCACAGCGTGCAGCATCCCGCGCGGGGTTTCGAAGTATTTTTTTAGGTTCTTTACTTCAACCAATGCGGACATATCAGCTCTCCATCGCAGAGACTTTGACGCAGCGGCAGTAATGCCCGCGCTCAATTTCTCGCAGCGCGATTTTTTCGTGCTTGCAGGCTTCATCCGCCAGAGGGCAGCGCGGATGGAAATGGCAGCCGGACGGCAGATTGGAGGGGTCGGGCGGCAAGCCAGAGATGGGCATTAACCTGTCTTTTTCCTCATCCAGTGTGGGTACCGCTGCGAAGAGCCCGCGCGTGTAGGGATGCGCGGCGCGGTCAAAGATAGCCTCCTTGCTCCCAAGTTCCAACACTTCGCCGGCGTAAATCACCGCCAGGTCGTCACAAATCTCAGCGACTACCCCCAGGTTGTGGGAAATCATGATCATCGAGGTGTCCAGATCACGCTTCAATTTGTTTATCATTTCCAGCACCTGAGCCTGGATGGTAACATCCAAGGCAGTAGTGGGTTCGTCCGCCAGGAGCAGTTCAGGCTTGCACGCCAACGCCATGGCGATAATCACGCGCTGCTTCATCCCCCCCGAAAACTGATGGGGAAACTCGTTGAAACGATCAGCCGGAATCCCGACTAACTCAAGCATTCGCGCGGCTTCAGCATCAGCTTGTTTGTTGGTGACTTTGTTGTGCAGCTTAATGACTTCGGCGATTTGCTTGCCAACTTTCATAATCGGGTTGAGTGCGGTCATCGGATCCTGGAAAATCATGGAGACCTTACGCCCGCGTATCTTGCGCATGGCTTTCTCTTCGAGCTTCAGAAGGTCTTCTCCATCCAGGATAATTTCCCCTCTTCGAATTTTGGCCGGCGGATCCGGGAGGATTCTCAGAATCGATTTGGCGATGGAAGTTTTACCGGCGCCGGTTTCTCCAACCAGGCCGAAGGTTTTCCCGCGGTCCAGTGAAAATGACACGCCGTTCACCGCGTGTATCACAGAGCCCTCGGAGGTGTATTCCACTACCAGGTCATTTACTGCAAGAAAAGAACTGCCTTCCTTCGTCATCTCCGGCACCATCCTTATTTCTTCAGCTTCGGATCAAGCGCGTCGCGCAAACCATCGCCCAACATATTGAAGGCCAGCACGGTGAGCATGATGAAGATTCCTGGAAAGGTTACCATCCAGGGGCACGAGCGAATCAACGCCCGTCCGCCGGAAATCATCGCGCCCCACTCCGGCGTCGGAGGTTGGATTCCCAGCCCAATGAAGCTGAGCATTGCCGCGGACATAATCACATTTCCGATGCTCATGGTGGCGCCAACCAAAACCGGAGCGAAGCTGTTTGGGATCACATGCCTGGTAATGATGCGAAAAGTGCTGGCGTTGTTGGAAACCGCGGCTTCCAGGAATTCATGATGCCGGATGCCAAGCACAGACGCGCGCATCAGCCGGCAAGCCATGGTAATCGCACCAAACCCCAGCGCGAGCAGCGTGTTGATGAATCCCGGCCCCAAAACAACAGAGATTGCGATGGCTAACAGGATCCCGGGGATGGATTGGATAATATCAATCAACCGCATGATGATATCGTCGACCAGACCGCCAAAATAGCCTGCCAGCGCGCCCAATGTCATCCCAATGATGTTACTGAACAGCACCGCCAAAAAGCCTATGCTCAGCGAGTAGCGGCTGCCGTAGACGATGCGGCTGAAGATATCCCGGCCAAGCTCGTCTGTGCCCATGATGTGCTCGGAGGAAGGCGCCTTGCGCGTATTGAGCAAGTTCTGTTTATCATAGGGATAGGGCGCGATGAGCGGCGCGAAAACAGCCATGAGAACCAACAAAACGACGACCACAAGGCCAATCACGGCTGAGGGGTTCTTTGCTAAACGGCGGAGAACGACCGCCAGTTGGCTTTGTTTTTTGACGCTTTTGGGGGTTGCAACAAGTTCAGAGCTGTCAAGCATGCTGGCTCCTTTTGTGCTTGCGGGCAAACTGAGCTTTGATGCGCGGGTCAATGAAAGCGTAAGCCAGGTCCACCAGGAGCATGATAAAGGTGAAAGCAAGCGCAAGGAAGATTACAGAGCTCTGTACGATGTTGTAGTCGCGCGAATTGATGCCCCCTACCAGGTACATCCCAATACCAGGGATGGAGAAAATGGATTCGATTACGACCGTTCCTGCCAAGAGCATCCCCATCCCGTTGCCAATGATAGTAATGACCGGTAGGAGCGCGTTAGGCAGCGCGTGTTTCAGCAGGATCTGCGTTTCGGACATGCCTTTGGCGCGCGCCGTTGTGATGTAATCCGAGCGGATAACTTCGAGCATGCTGGAGCGGGTTTGTCGCGCCTGGGTGGCAATCCCGGGAAAGGCGTTGGCGATGCAGGGCAGGATGTAGTATTTTATGCCGCCTATGCCAAAGGGCGGCAGCCAACCCAACCGCACGGAAAAGAAGAGTATCAGCATCAGGGCAATCCAGAAATTTGGCAGCGAGATGCCAAACAAGGCGATGAACATCGAGATGCGGTCCCCTAATCCGTTCTGGTTCACGGCTGCGATAATGCCCAGGGGTATCCCTATCACGATTTGCAGCCCGATACAGATGGCGGCGATTGTGAACGTGCGCGGGAAGCGGCTGACGAGTTCCTTGGTGACAGGCTGGTTGTAGACCCAGGAATCCCCAAAATCAAAATGAAATATGATTCCGCCCAGGAATTTCCCCAGCCGGACCAGGTACGGATCATTCAGACCCAATTCTTCGCGCTTCGCCTCAACCTCTTCAGGCGTAGCTTCAGGGCTCAGCATCATCTTGGCAGGATCACCCGGGATTAGATACATGATTGAAAAAACAAGAATTGTCACCCCCAGCACCACCGGAATCATCCAGAGTAATCTTTTTAGGATGTATCTTCCCATCCAATACGCCCTTTCTGCCTGAAGGAGGCTCTACTAGCTCTGATTATCCCTCAGAATGCCCAAGCCGCCCGGTCTTGTTATCAAATTTGTGCTTACAGTACTTGCGGCACTGCCCTCAATACGCTGAATGTATTTCCGGCAGTGCCGCGTTGTAAGATTTTTACTGGACTATCACCACGAATCCAGGTCAGCCAGGATTACCGATTGAAATCCGCGGCAAATTCACAGGCGCCAGGGATAACCTGACCGCGCGTATCACGGACAACCTTCAGAACGCCAGAATCCGCCACAATGATGTTGTTGAACGACAGCATCCCGTAGGCGTAAAGCTGTTCCTTCTGATACTGCTGGAAGGCGTCCACATTGGCTTCGTTGAATCCCTCCAGCGAGCTGACGGTGACCAGGAGCGCCTGCAGTTCATCGTCCTTGAAGAAGTTGGAGGTCGTACCGTTATAGCGATTCTGGTCGTAAACCAACTGCCAGGGGCTGAAGATGAAATCACCGCCGGCAGACATAGCCAGCAGCAGGTCGTAAGCCGTGGGGTCGTATTGAATTTGATTATAAACCGCGGACTCAACCTGGGAGATTTCCACCGCGATGCCGAGTTCAGCCAACTGCGCCTGAATAATCTGCGCCATCAAACCGGAGCGGGCATCATTCTGAGCCAGCAGCTTGAAGGTCAGTTCGCCCTCCGTATGCCCAGAGGCCGCAAACAGTTCTTTGGCTTTGGCGAGGTCATACTCATAATACGGCTCGGATTCCCATTTCGCCAGGTATCCGCCAAAGTTGGGGTTGCCAATGGTGTGGGCGGGGGTGCATGCGCCGGGAGCGACTGCTTCGCACATGGCGGTCGTGTCAATCGCGTAGGCGATCGCCTGGCGGAGTTCCTTATTGGTCAATGGATGGCCTTCAGAGCCGTTGAACTGCAGATTTTGGGTCAGGTTATCGAGGAAATTGAAGGTGGTGAATTCAGGGTTGTTCTGGAAGCGCGCCAGGTCATCCTGGGTAACACCTGCAGCAATATCCACATTCCCGGTTTCGAGCGCGATGGCGTTCTGGGCAGCTTCGGTGATCACCTTAAAGACAATCTTCTCAACATTCGCCTGGCTGAAAAGCGTACGGTATTGGGGATCGGTCTGCCAGTAATCCGCGCGGCGTTCGAAGGTCAGGCTAGAACCTGGCACGTATTCGGTCAGCACATACGGACCAGAGGTGACCGGCGTGGTCGCAAAGCTGTCTGTGCTGGCTTCGTAGGCTGCCTGGCTTACCACCGGGCACTCGGAGAGCACTTTTTCGAGACCGCCCGGGCCAAAGTCAGTCTTTACTTCAAGATCTAGCGTCACATCATCGGTGGCAGTGATGGAAACAATATCGCCCAAGGGGCGCAGATTGCCAAGCCCCATGGCCGTATTGTAAGACCACGCGACGTCTGCCGCAGTAATGTGGTTGCCAGCGCTGTCATAAATGTAATCAAAGATCGTGATTTTGTATTGCTTATCGCCGGTTTTTTCCCAGCTTTTCGCAATCATTGGAACCGCAGCGCCGCCCATGGTGTCCGTTTCGATCAGGTACTCATAAATGGTTTTCAGGACCGCAATCCGGCCCATGCTCATCCCGACAAACGGAGCCAGGTCAGCGGGATCAGCGCCAATTGCGATGGAGACTTCGGCGGGCAAAGCAGGTTCCAGCGCCGGGGCTTCGGTCCCCGCCGGAGCTTCAGTCGCGGCAGGCGCTTCTGTCGCAGGAGCAGCTGGTTCTTCCGCAGGTGCTTCGACTTCCTGCGCGCATCCGGACAATACTGAGAGCAGCATTGACAGCGCGAGGATTACTACGATCAATTTGCGTTTCATATTCTTTCTCCTTTTAAATCGAATCAGATTGGTAACAAAATCATTGTAAATAGCACCGTTATATATCGCTGGCTTATCTCTCCTTCTCAGATCGTGAACGAATTCTTAGCTCACGGAAATTTGATGTAGCGCATATCAAAAACAAGGCGGGTATCCAAATACGCGGACTGCCGCTTGAATTCCGGCTGGGGCATATGGAAATCGGCTGGTCCCCCGGGCATCATCATCCAGGGTTCGGTTTCTTTGCCCGCCATAATCAACTCATCATGTTCCAAATATCTTTTCACCAGATCGGCTTCCAAAAAGCCATTGCCGTGCCCCCAACAAACTTTATCAAAAGCTTCCCGGTACCGAAGCAGTTTTTCCATGTTGAGCGCGTGCTGCTCAATATAAGGCTGCGGTTCGTCCTGCATCCAGACCAATACGACCAGGTCGGCCACCTCATCACCGGAGAAAAGGATGTGCTCGCTGCGGTCCAAAAAGGCGATACTGCTGGGGGCATGAGCAGGGATTTCCAGGATTTCCAGTTTGCGCCCGCCTAAATCGATGATGTCCCCGTCGCCAACCACGGTAACGACGTAATCGGTGCGATATCTTGAAGGTTCCAGGCTGGGATAAGGAATCTTGGCGATTTCCAATGCCTTCGCGCTCATATAGGCGTGTTGAAACCAGCCGTTGCCGCCCGTGTGGTCAAAATGCCCGTGCGTGTTGGCCACCATCGTTAAAGGTACGTTGATTAAGGCTTGAGCATACTTTTGTATGTTTTCAGTGGAAAAACCGCTGTCAATCATCAGACCCGCTTTTTGTCCGGCAAGCAGGTACGAGGTGCAGCCTTCACCAAAGATTATCCAGGTGTTATTGGTGAGCATCCGGGAAGTAAAAAGGTCGCCTTCCATATCTATTGTGAAACCTCCATACTGGTACTTATCAGGTGAAAGCCAAAGGCCGGGAGGTAAAACATTGCCGGGTTCTAATCAGGTGAGTTAGTACAATATTAAGGATATTTGGGGTTAAGAGCAATTCATTTTTCATTCTTATTTATTCCAATGTGGAATTTATCGGGCAGAAAAGCGGATTTTCCCCGTTATTGGCGCGGGGCAATTGGCGGTATTTCCAGCGGGTCATTTTCAGAACATCAAACTCGCTTGCGCTGGTGGAAAATCTATACCACAGCCAGCATTATTGGCTATAATATATTCTGATATCGAATATATCTTTTGGAAGGATCCCTACGTGGAAATCAGTTACCTGAAAGATTTCCTGGTGATTGCAGAAACTAAAAACTTTCTCGAAGCTGCCGCGATTCTTTACTGTTCGCAGGCTACTCTCACCAAACATATCCAGCGCCTGGAGCTTGAACTTGGGCTGACCTTGTTTGACAGAACCACACGCAAAGTTTCTATCACCCGGGAAGGTGAAATGCTGCTCCCATACGCGCGCGAAATCACCGAGCTGTACGAGCGCATGACCTTGCAGGTGAAGGAAGCCAAAAACGACAGCCAGCAGACCCTGACAATCGGGTCCATCCCAGCCCTGGCGCAATACAACATTACCGAGCTGCTGGTTTCCTTCAAGAAAACAAATCCCCAGGCGACTATCAACGTCATTCAGGCTGGCTCGGAAGAGCTGATGGACTTGGTGCGCCAGCGGAAATGTGATGTGGCGTTCATCCGCACGTATGGAGAACTCTTACCCGAATTCTGTTATCTGCCTATTGCTGCAGACGAATTGGTGGCAATCCTTCCAGGCGAGCATCCCCTGGCAAATCAAGGCGTGATTCCGCTTGAAAAGTTGAGCCGTGAGAATTTTGTACTGATCCCGGAAAACACCATGCTGCACCGCCTGAGCATGCAATTGTGCCATGAAAGCGGCTTTGAACCGCACGTGGTTTTTACCGACCACAGGTTGGAAAACCTGCTGGAAATGGTGATTAACGGCATGGGGGTCGCGTTGTTGATGCGGAAACTGGCGGAGTATATGGCCCACCCCAAGGTTGCGGTGCTTGGCCTCGAAAAGACAGTTTCCACACGCCTGGACCTGTGTTACCTGAGGAACGTAGAGCTATCGCCAGTGGCGCGGCAGTTTGTTGCCATAACCGAGACGCTGCGCGGACAAATTCCAGGTAATTAACCCTGCTTTTCAGGTGACAAACACTATCACTTTTTTTTATTTGAATTGCATCATTATAACTACACGCATCCCTTGGATTTTTCTGCCTAATAAGCCCGGCGTGGGGAGTTTTTGGTTAAGAAGTGATATCAAATCTGTGCAAGACCTGTACGTTGATGATCTTATTGCAAAGCCAGGACGATACCCCATGAAAAAGGTTGGTCATATGCATGGTTACCAAATGGTCACGCAGTGCTGAACCAGTTTGAGCTCTACCCGGTGGCTCTTCGCATCCAGGCAGGCTGAACTGCCACTATTTCCCACAATCCCACGCGCAGGCTGAAGTTGTCTTTTGAATTACGCGTAAGTGAATCTGGTTAAGCGCCCAATTACTGCCCCTTATTGCGGGCAGTAATTGGAATTGGTCTGGTTTACGCTGGAAAAGATAGAGGCTGCCCATCAGGGCAGCCTCTTCTGAAACGGACTTACTTGAACAGGATCGGGAAGTAGAGTCTGGGCCCCTGGTAAACGATGATGTCTATCACTGCTTCGTTAGAGTCCAGCTGGCCGTCATTGACCTTGAAAATAAAGCTGTCCTGACCATTCCAGTTAGGATCCGGGGTATAGGTGCAGTAGCGCCCGTCGCATTCAAGCGTTCCGTGCGAAGGACCGGACACGATAATGAATGTACCGGTATCGCCTTCAGGATCGGTCGCAAGGAGTGTGATATCAACCGCGAAGTTTTCCAGGGTTTCTACGGTTTGCCCGTACGCGACAGGCGGGTCGTTTACCGGCGTCACCGTGATGGTGACAGTCGCGGTATTCGAGTCAACCAAGCCGTCGTTGACTTTGTAGGTGAAGGTGTCCACACCGTTGTAGTTCAAGTCTGGTGTGTAGGTCACTACGAGCCCGTTGATCGTCAGCTCGCCGTTCAAAGGTTCGGCGACAATGTTGACGGTCAGCGGGTCTTCCTCAGGATCGGTGGCGTCGAGCGTAAACTCTACCGGGGTATCTTCCTGTATCGTGACAGCTTGATCTTGTGCGCTTGGAGCCGTATTCACTTCCGTCACCGTGACGGTGATTTCTTCCTCGTCGCAGAGAACAGGGTCGCCAT
>DAONFX010000063.1:10493-11434 GCA_035403825.1 Anaerolineaceae bacterium | reverse complement strand
ATATGGGATGCGCACTTCCTGCCCGTCAAAAAGCGCGCTCAGGTGCTGGTTGATGAGGTCCATGTCCAGCGCTTGCGGGGTTTCGAAATCGTAATCCCCAAATTCGTCTTTGGGGTGCAGCTCCAGGTCGTGGAAGTAATGATCCACGTTCAAGGTAACCAGGCGCAGGTTTTCGCGCGCCAGTTGTTCGCCCAGCTTGATGGTAGTGGTGGTCTTTCCGCTGGAGGAAGGCCCGGCGATGAACACCATGCGCACCTCATCCTTGCGGCTGAGCACCAGGTTGGCGGCATTTTCCACGTCCTCGTGATAGGCGGCTTCCGCGGCGGTCACAATCTGGTGCAGGCTGCCGGCGCGAATATGTGCGTTCAATTTCGCGACCGTGTGCACTTCGTGGCTGCAGGCCCAGTCCAGAACACTCCACAGTTTTGCCCAGGGGATGTTGCTGGAGGGCTGCTGGTCGGGCTCCTTACGCTTCTCCCGCTGGCGCGCGCGCTCATCCCGGTAAAGGATATAGGCTTTCGCGACCCGCGCGTGTCCGTTCTCGATCAGAACTTTTTCGACCAGGTCCTGGATCTGTTCAATCGTGGGAGCTGCGCCTTCGGGGGTGTTTTGTTCCAGCAGCGCCACCACCTGGGCCGCCAGTTCCTCCGAGGTTTTTCGGTCCCTGCCGCCGACGGCGACAGCCGCGCGGTAGATGGCATTGGTGATGCGTTCGGGCGTGAAAGGAACGAGGGTACCGTTGCGTTTTACGACGTGGGTGATTTGACTCATGCGCTCCTCCGCGGTGAGAATTGAGCTGATGCTGGGATTATAGCACGCGTGGGGGTTCTATCGTTTGCGGATCGACATCGTGATGGTATGTCGTGTCATGCCTCTGAGGGGATACCAGCGGACGCAGCGAGACTGATGCGGATATCTGCCTTGTGATGTGCCTTCCTTGG
>DAONFX010000063.1:0-10393 GCA_035403825.1 Anaerolineaceae bacterium | reverse complement strand
CCTGCCAAACTTTCCGGCTTGTCTGAAATCCTCCTTTAAGGATGCTTCGCCTCTGAGGGGATAGCAGCGGACGCAGCGAGACTGATGCGGATATCTGCCTTGTGATGTGCCTTCCTTGGAGTGTGAAATCCACCCATCGATCATCTAAAGTACGGGCGAAGTATCCCTGCCAAACTTTCCGGCTTGTCTGAAATCCTCCTTTAAGGATGCTTCGCCTCTGCGTCTGATGGACACAAAGGCGCGGGCTTGAAATCCGAAGGCGGGACGATATTCTTTCTCTCATCCACTCTGCGGCGCTCCGCATGTTGGGGAGGGGTCAGAGCTCCCTCGCCCTGCGGGCGCTCTTCTATTTGTTCGGCAGGCTGATAATCGCTGTGGAGCCCGCGCCCACGCGGCTCTCAATCGCCAACTGCCCGCCCATGGCGTCCACCAGGCTCTTTGCAATCGAGAGCCCCAACCCAAAGCCCGTTCCGCTGGCGCTCCCTCCCCGATAAAAGCGGTCGAAGACATGCGTCAGCTTCTCCTCAGGAATGCCAGCGCCGTGGTCGCGCACCCGGATTTCTACAAAGTCTTCCCGCGCCTCGGCCTCCACATCGACACTTCCCGGGGTGTACTTCAGCGCATTATCCAACAAAATCAGCAGCACCTGTTTCAAACCGTCCCGCCAGGTGAGCAAGCTCAGCCCCGCCGGCGCGCTTTGCGAGATCTGCCGGTTTTCATCCATCTGACGCACATGGCGCACCGCTTCTTCCAACAAAGCGGAAATGTCCACCTTCTCCCGGGCAGCGCCGTGGACGGAATCCGCGCGGGCTTGCTCCAACAGCGCGCTGACCAGGCGGATCATCCGTTCGGTTTCGTCCACCATATCCTTCAGAATGTCCGCCTGCTCCTCCTTCGGAACCGCGGGCTGATGCGAAAGCAGGCTCAGGTTCCCGCGCAAGGTGGTCAGCGGTGTGCGCAGCTCGTGCGAAACGTCCGCCACAAACTCCCTCTGCATCTCCAGCGCGCGGGTTTTGGCTTCGTAGGCGTCTTCCAACTGAGAGAGCATGGTATTGAACGTCACAGCCAGCTGCCCGACTTCATCCTGGGGGCCTTGATAATCCACCCGGCGGGAAAAATCCTGTTCGTCACCAATCTGGCGGGCGGTTTGCGCGATTTTCTGAATCGGCTTAAGAACATACCCGGAGAAGAACCATCCGATCGCGACCGCCGCAATCATGGTGAACAGGGTGGCAGAAAGGAGCGTGTTGCGCAGCCCTTCCATACTGCGGTCTCGTTCGGTCAGAGGTCGGGCGACCTGTAAAATCATGGAGAGTTTTCCATCCACCATGACCGGACGGTTCAGTACGAGAAGTTTTTCATTCAGGCGCACGCTTTCCCACCAAATATTCCCCTTCTGGAGCTCGGAGTAGCCCTGGGCGCTGTAAGGCAGACCGCCTTCACCCACGCCGTAAGGCGCGGCAATCAGCTCACCTTCAGCGTTCAGCACGCGTACAATCTCGCGCTCCCGCAGGTTTTTGATGACATCAGCGTCGGAAAGGCTCTCGAAGGTCTTAATGTCCGCGGAGGTATAAGGTCCCAGACCCGGCAGGTTTGCCAGGAGCATTGGAACCAGATTGATGGCAACCGCGTCGCTGCTGTACGTAAGGTCTTTCTTAAGGCTGTTGAGCGTGCTGCCGGCTTGGATGCCGTACAGAGCCGCGCCAAATACCAGCAGCGTGACCAGCAGGATAACATTATAGAGCAGGGTGAAGCGCGCCCGGATTGACATTATTCCTCACGAAGGACGTAGCCAATCCCGCGGACGGTCTGAATCAGCCGGCTTTCCCCTTCCGTTTCGATTTTCTTGCGCAGGTAGCTGATATAGATTTCGAGGACGTTGCTGTCGCCGCCAAAGTCGTAGCCCCACACTTCCGTCAGGATTTGGCTGCGTTCCAACACCTGGCGGGGGTGCCGCAAGAAGTAATGCAGCAGGTTAAACTCGGTCACTGTCAGGTTGAGCAGGCGCGAGCCGCGCCAGGCTTCGTGCTGAATCGGGTCCAGGCGCAGGTCGGCGTATTGCACTGCGGTGTCGTCGGGGCGCGTTTCAATCCGGCGCAGCAAAGCGTGCACGCGCGCCACCAGCTCCGAGGGCGCAAACGGCTTCACCAGATAGTCATCCGCGCCGCTCTCCAGGCCGTCCACCCGGTCTTCAATCGCGTCGCGCGCGGTCAACATCAGCACAGGCAGGCGGTTATTCATGTCGCGCAGGCGCTGGACAAGCTCCAAGCCGTCCATCTCCGGCATCATCCAGTCCAGGATCAGCACATCAGGTTTTTGCTGGCTGACGATTTCAAGCGCCTCCACGCCGGTCGAGGCGGTGAGCACGTCCATGTTTTCGTATGTAAGTGTTCGTTTCAACATCTTCAGTAGTTTTTGGTCATCGTCCGTAATCAGTATTTTTGGCATCGCGCATCATCCTGAATTTGTCTGTGATTCTTAGATATATAACACAATATACCCGCTCCGGCTGTGAAAATTCTGTGACTGCTTTTTTCACAGCTTTCTCCAAGCTATTTTTTGGCTGAATCACAGAATCAGCGCTTACTATAGAAACGTCAGAACGACAGGATGCAGTTCCTCCTCAACGGAACCGCAGCAGCCAGCATGGATAACTGACTGCAAAAAAAAACAGACGAACGATTTCGATCTTTCTCCTCCAGATATAAGCAGCGGTAACGACGGGCCGCTGCTTATATTTTAACAATGAGCTGCCATGGGCTTTAGAACCTTCCGCTTCGCATGCTATAATTTATTCCAATGGAATCCGAAGAGAAGCCTTTTCCCCTCATCTACGCCCACAGAGGAGCCAGTACGCTTGCGCCTGAAAATACGCTGGCAGCCTTTCAACTCGCACTGCTCGCGGGCGCCGACGGCATCGAGCTGGATGTGATGCTCAGCCGCGACAAAGAGCTGGTCGTCATTCACGACGCGACGGTCGACCGCACGACGGACGGCACTGGCAAAGTTGCAGATCTGCCGATGGCTGCCCTGCGGGAGCTTGATGCCGGCGCGCGCTTTGGGGGGGATTTCCGCGGCGAAAAATTGCCCACGCTGGCAGAGGTTTTTGAAGCCGTGGGCGGAAAAATGCGCATCAACGTGGAACTCAAAAACTACGCCCACCCCCTGGACGACCTTACCAGCCGCGTGATTGCGCTCACGGAGCGTTTTCAGCTCGAAGATTCCGTACTGCTCTCCTCTTTTAATCCGATTAACTTGAGCAAAGCCCGGCGCTTGAATCCGAATATCTGCCGCGGGCTGCTCGTTTCCCACGGGGACCGGCTGATGCTTGGCGGTGTCGGGCGCTTATTTCCCTATCACGCCCTCCACCCGTATTACGAAGACGTCGCGCCTGAGCTGACCGCTGACTTGCACGCCCGGGGAAAACAACTGAACACCTGGACTGTAGACGACCCCGAAGCGCTGCTGCGGCTGCGCGCTTGGGGCGTGGATGGCATCATCTGCAACAACCCCTCCGCCGCTCGCGCCGTTTTGGAAGGCAGATAATGAAAATCCGCCGCGCGCTCGGGCTTTTTCTGGCGCTCAGCCTGCTGCTTTCGGTGCTGCCCATCCCGGCGCGGGCCAACTCGCCCTCTCAGGCGGAGAGTCTGCTGGCAGCCATGAGCCCGGCGGAAAAAGTCGGGCAGCTCTTCCTGATTACTTTCAACGGCAGCAACATCAGCGAGGGCTCGCTTTTGTGGGAGCTCATCAGCACCTATCATATCGGCGGCTTTGTGCTGCGCGCGGACCACGATAACTTCTCCGGAACAGACACGCTGGTTTCGGCCTACAACCTGATTGCCGCCATGCAAAGCGCGGCCTGGGATAAAACCCAACCCTCGCCGGACACTAACCTGGGCGGAGACCTGCCGGCGTACGTGCCACTCTTTATCGGCATCGAACAGAATGGGGGTAGTTCCAACCAGATTTTGAGCGGCCTGAGCGACCAACCCAATCCGATGACGCTCGGAGCTACCTGGTCCCCTTCGCTGGCAGAGCAAGCCGGGCAGGTGCTCGGGAGCGAACTTTCCGCGCTTGGCTTTAATCTGTTCCTGGGGCCGACCCTGGACGTAGCGGAGACTATCAATATGGATACCGCAGCGTACTCCGGCGCGGATATCTACGGAGCCGATCCGTACTGGGTCGGAGAAATTGGCCGGGCGTACATTGCTGGCTTGCACGCCGGCAGCGGCAAGCGCCTGAGCGTAATCGCGCGGCACTTCCCCGGGCTGGGCAGCGCCGACCGGCCGCCGGACCTGGAGGTCGCCACAGTCCGCAAGTCGCTCGAACAGCTGAAACAGATTGAGCTCGCCCCGTTCTTCGCGGTGACTTCCGCTGAAGATTCAAGCGCTCAGGCGGACGGCGTGATGGTTTCCCATATCCGCTTTCAGGGTTTTCAGGGCAACATTCGCGCCACAACCCGCCCCATCAGCTTTGACGCGACCGCGCTGGCACAGCTGCTGGCTGTGGAACCTCTGGCAAGCTGGCGCGCCGCCGGCGGGCTGACCGTCAGCCACAGTCTGGGCAGTAAAGCCGTGCGCTCTTTCTTTGACCCAACCGGCCAGAGCTTCGACGCGAATACCATCGCTGGCACCGCGTTTATCGCCGGCAATGACCTGCTCTACCTGAATGACTTCTCCAACGCGAGCGACGCAACCCCGTATGCGACCATCCTGCAGACGCTGGATTACTTTAGCGGGAAATATGAGGAAGACCCTGCCTTCGCGCAGCGCGTGGATGAAGCGGTCCTGCGCATCCTGAACGCCAAATTGCGGCTTTATGGCGAGTTCTCCCTAGAAAAGGTCATCCCGGCCCGCGCCGGACTGGACCAGATTGGAAGCTCTTCCGAGTTTGCCTTCAACATCGCCCGTGAAGCTGTCACGCTCATATCTCCCAGCCAGGATTACCTGAACAGCCTGCTTCCCAGCCCGCCCGACACTTACGAATACATGGTCATCTTCAGCGACCAGCGCGCCCGGAAGCAGTGCAGCACGTGCCCGCCCGTTTACGAACTCTCTGCCAACATGTTCCAGAACACGCTGATGAAGCTGTACGGGCAGGCTGGCAGCAACCAACTCCTGCAAAACCGCCTGAGCTCCTACAGTTTCAGCCAGCTTACAGAGTTGCTGGACCGGAAGACCGAGCTCTCCGACCCGTACCTGCCGGATAATCTCAAACGCGCGACCTGGGTGATTTTCAATATCCAGGATTTGGACGCGGAGCTGCCAGAATCATCCGCGCTGCAGCGCATCCTTTCGGAACGCCTGGACCTGATCCGTGATAAAAAAATCATCGTTTTTGCATACGACGCGCCGTACTACCTGGACGCGACCGAAATTTCCAAGCTATCCGCCTATTACGCGCTCTACAACACCAGCCAATCCAGCGTGGATGTGGCCGCGCGCGTTTTGATGCAGGAAATCCAGCCTTCCGGCGCGCTGCCCATCTCTTTGCCTGCCGTCGGATACGACTTAATCTTCGAAACCTCCCCGGATCCAAACCAGGTCATCCCGATTACTTTGGTCACCCCGCGCGAAATGCCCACGCCCGAAGCTGGAACGGCGGCCGCAGAGGCCACCCCGATGCCGCTGTTCGCGGTGGGCGAGACGGTCCGGATTCAAGCTGGCGTGATTCGCGACCACAACCAACACCTTGTGCCGGACGGCACAGTTGTGCAGTTCACCATCCGCCTGGCGGGCGATCAGGCGATCATCGGTCAGCCTCAGGCGGTGACTAAAGACGGCTTTGCCTCGGTGGAATATCGGATTGAACGGGATGGAATTTTTGAGGTAACCGCCAGCAGCGAACCGGCGACTACCTCCGGAACCCTCATCCTGAACACGCAGGGCGGTCTGGCGCAGTTGATTATGCCTACAGCCACGCCTACGCTTGCCCCCAGCCCAACCCCCCTGCCGACAACCACGCCCGAGGCAAGCCCCACCCCTGAAGCGAACGCGGCGGCCGACGGCAGCTACCCGAAGATGGATGACTGGCTGCTGACCATTATGGTGATGTCTTTGGGTTTTGGCGCGGCTTTCGCCAGCGGGCAATTCTGGTGGGGATCCAGGCTGTGGGGTGTGCGCGCGGGGGTTTGTGCCTTAATCGGGGGGTTCGCGGCTTACCTGATGCTCATGCTGGGCTTGCCCTCGCTGGAAGCGTTGGTACGTGAGGGCGGCACATGGTTTGTGGTCGAGGTGGCGCTGAGCGGGATGCTGTTTGGCTGGTTGGGCGCGCTGGTGTGGTGGTACGCGAAAAAAACGGCTGCGCGGGGGAAGTAATTTGTAGAAATCCCGAAGCCTGCAGCGCAAGGTTGTAAAGCAGCGTGTGCGGAAGTTTGGTCTTTGCGAAAGCCTGATTACCGGTTTGCCATTGCGCTGACTCGCTTTGTCATTCTGAACGCAGTGAAGAATCTGGTCTTTCCATAGCAAGACCTACCGCAGTCTCAGGCTGACGAGGCGTTCTGTGATGGTGTACGAGGAGAGACAATCTCCCTGCCAGCCCACGGGTCGATTTCCTGCCCAGCGGGCAGCGCTTCTTCCCGCGCGCTGTCAACCCCCCAGCCTACAGGTTCCGCAGCAAGGTCAGCAGCAGGGTCAGGAATCCCAGCCCGGCAGAAACTGCCACCAGGCGCCAATCCGCCTCGCCCAGGCGCTCGGCGCGCTTGGCGCCGTTGCCGACCAAGCCGCCGCGCAGATGGTTGGTGGATTCCCCGGTCAGGGCTTTCAAAAAGGTGCGCACATCCGCAGGGCGGTCATCCGGATGCAGCTGCAGCGCCCATAAAACCGCTTCTTCCACCCGTGCGGAAATGGCAGGGTTCAGAGAGCGCGGCGCGGGCAGGCTTTTCGGGTCCAGAAAACGGTCGCGCACATTGACCGGCGCCTGGTTGGTGAGCAAGTGGTAGAGCGTCCCCCCGAAAGCGTAGATATCCGCCCGCCGGTCGGTATGCAGGCTGTCACCGCCGTACTGCTCCAGCGGGGTGTAAATAGCGCTGCCCTGCCCCTGCATAATGGTAATCGTCACTTCCCCTGGCGCCAACAGCTTGACCAGACCAAAGTCCACCAGCTTTACCAGCCCGGTAGGGGTGAGCTTCAGATTGGAGGGTTTTATATCCCGATGCACAATAGGAGGCTGTTGAGCGTGCAGGTACTCCAGGGCATCCCCAATTTGGACAGCCCAATTCAAAACATCTTCCTCGTCCAAAAAGCGCTTCTCGGCCGCCGCTTTGGATACCAGCGCGCGCAGGTCGTCCCCCGGTACGTAATCCATCACCAGATAGTCGTCATCGCCGATGGAAAAGTAATCCGAAACCTTGGGCAGGTTGGGATGGTCCAGCCTGGCAAGCACAGTGGCTTCCTTCAGGAACTGTTCGCGGGATTCCTCCAGCAACTTGGGCGGGAGCGACGCATCATAGCCGACTTGCTTGACCGCGCAGAAACGCCCGCTGAGGCGGGTATCTTCCGCCAGATAGATGCTGCCGAATCCGCCCTGACCAATGATGCGGTCAATGCGATAGCGGTCATGCAAAAGGTCGCCTTTGGCGGCACGAACGGACATGGGTGCTTCTCTTTCCAAAACTACCTGCGTGCTCCCTTCTTTCGGCGTCTGGGAGTATTTGGCACGGAGCCACGCAAAATCGCGTGGATTATAATAAAGAATTATAGCGCATAAGTCTGAAGGGTTCCGAATGGAATATGCTGTTCTGCTTGCACAATCAGGTCCGCTCTCCGGCCAACAGTGGGCTGTCCGCGGCATGCTGACGATCGGCCGGGATGAAGGCTGCCAGGTGGTCATCCCAGACCGGCAGGTCTCCCGCCAACATGCCCGCCTTTCGCCGCGCGATAACGCCGTCTTCCTCGAAGACCTGAACAGCAAAAACGGCACCTACCTGAACGGTCAGCTTCTCACCGCCCCGACGCAGCTGCGCGAAAGCGATGAAATCCGGGTTGCCTTCGCCCAGACTTTCCTCTTCCTCTCATCCGAAGCCACTCTGCCGCTCTCGGAGCTGCCAGGCGAGTACCTGCAGCTCTTTACCCTCCAGGTAGATGCAGACGCCCGGCGGGTTTGGGTGCGCGGGGAGGAGATTACGCCGCCCTTGTCCGCGCAGCAGTTCAGCCTGCTGAATACGCTCTTCAGCAAAAGCGGAGAGGTGGTCAGCCGCGAGGACTTAATCAGAGCGGTGTGGGGCGATGAAACCCCCTGGGTGACGGAACAAGCCTTTGACGCGCTCGTCCGCCGCCTGCGCGACCGAATTAATCAAATTGACCCCGACTATGACTATATCGTCACGGTTCGGGGTCACGGTTTACGTCTGGAAAATCAGCCGCACTAAGCGGGGTTCTCTTTGGCGAAGTTGCGCTGCATGGAGAAGCGCAGCGCCTCCCGGCTGATATCTTTCAAACGCGCCACTGCTTCCGGCTGCTCATGATTCTTTTCCATCTGCCCGATGAGCTCGTTCAGCATCTGCAGGAATTCCGCGTCAATCGCGTCGCCGGCTTTTTCAAAAATCTGCTGGCGGGCAGTTTCATTTTCCGCCTGCAGCAGAATCTCAATCAACTGCAGCGCCGCGCCGGACTGGCTGGCAGCCTGCACCACCGCGATGACCCGCATCAATTTCTCCAGCTTCGCCTGGTCTTTGTCTGCCTGGGCACGCTCAGCGGCATGGTTGACCGCGTCCGCGAAAGCCTGGTCCACGCGCGGCAGGGCTTTTTCCGCCGCCTCTTCGATGTTATCCGACTGCAGGATCTCCTCCAAAAGCGCCTGCGCCTGGTCCATCTGCGCCTTCAGCGCGGCATCCACCGCCGCGGTCAACTGCAAGAGCTTTTCCCGCAGTGCGCTCAATTTGGCCTGCTCCTCGCCGCTGGAAGCGTCAATTTTGGCGCTAAGCTGTTCGAAGAAGGTGTAATCCAGGCCTCCGCGCGCCATCGTCACCAGCGTGGTCAGCCGCGCGTCAGAATTCGCGGATTCGATGATCAGGTCCAGCAACGATTCACGCGTCAGGCCCTTTTGACTGAGTTCCTGCAGGCTTTTGACAGCAGCCTGAGACTCGCGCGCCTGTTCAGCCAGGCTCCTGCCGTAGCTGGAATGTTCCAGCATCCCGCGCTGTAAATTTACCAGGATTTGCACGCCTTCCTGGTCGCCGCCAGCAGCGGAAGCTTCCGCCAGGCGCGAGACCAACATAAAGACCTGCTCATCGATTTTGCTGTCGTTCTGTGCGATGAGTTCCGGCAGCTTCTCCGGCGCGGCAGCCGCCAGCTGCGAAATCAACGTCAGCTTTTCCTGCTGGGCTTTCATCATCTCAGGTGTGATGCCGTCAGCCTTCAGGATGGTTTCGAATAATAGCTGTTGGGTCAGCATCGTCTGCGGGCGGAACAGATAACCTTTTCGCTTTTCAGGCGGCAGGGTATCCACAACCTTTTTTATCAAGGGTCCGATGATTTTTTCCTGCTCCGGCACGGGCAGGTTGGCTTCCGGGGGGAAGTAGGTCAACAGCAGTTCTTTATCCGCGTCGTGGTATACAATCGGAGAGGGGTATACGCCCTGATAGTGACACACAGGGCAGTTAATCAGGTTGGCGGACCCGGAAAGCAGCTTTTCTTTGGCTTGGGGATCGCTGCTCAAATCAAACAGGCGGGTTATCTCGGCAATGATTGGAGTGCGGCAGCGCGGGCATGGGACAGTTGTTTTCGGCATATGAGATTCGTTTCCTTTATTTTCAATTCATTGGATTATAACATCCGCTCCTTTCTCTTCCGGGCTGTGTATAGCAGCGTTGGGGTAAGATTGCCTCGCGATCTAACGCTTCCACTTCAATGCCCGGCGGGTCTGCATGGACGGACGCGGCACACCATTCGATCTGCTGCCAGACAAGCCTGCTCAGCCTCACCGGACAAACCAATCCAGGGCTTTCCTGGCATTATAAGCTTTACTGATTGACGTTTCCTTTGATTTGTGTTATCTAATTAAGAGGTGTTAATCTGTTATTAACACGCATACCCGCCAAGAATATTTCCAGTTATTCCGCCACGCGGAGCCACTTAACAAGGGATTTATTGGAATATGCTAAATCCTTGACATAGAACTCCGGTTTGGGGGGATAATATGAAATAGATTGGTTCGCATAGAAGGGAGTGAGAAATATCCGTAGAGCAACAATAGTTTTGCGCGTTAGTCACCTATTCCGATTCAAAATTACTTAGGAGAATGAGCATGAAAGTCAGAAGATTTGTTTGGATATTTGTGAGCGTTATTCTCGCAGCCAGCCTCGCCCTTGCAGGCTGCGCCACCCAGCAGGCTGCAACCGAAGAACCCGCCGCTGGTGAAAAACTGGCAGTCGGCATTGTGCTGCCAACCAAGG
>DAONFX010000062.1:0-11741 GCA_035403825.1 Anaerolineaceae bacterium | reverse complement strand
CCGCTGCGGAAAGAGGAATAACGGCAGACCAAGCTGCCACTTTTGGATGATTGGGATGAAATCCCGGTTGTGAGTCGTAGCTTGGGTGGAGCGCCAGCGTAACCTGACAAAACCGGATTGCTAGCCATGGGATTCACCGTTGGGTTCCGCTCCTGCGTCGCTGCGCCCAAGCTACATGCCGCGCTGTTCCGCCAGCCTTAACTTTTCCTTTGAAAGCCCTCTACCCCGCAATCCCTGCCGCCCCCGAATGATATACTTAGGCGCAAAGGAAAACCTATGACCCCCTCCACCAAAAAAACCCTTATCATCGTCCTTATTGTCGTGCTGGTCTTGTGCCTGTGCGCGGCCGCGCTCGCCCTCCTGGGCGGCATAGCCCTCTTCAGAAACTTTTCCCCGACAACCGCAGCCCAGTCCACGCCGGAACCGCTGGTCCTCACCGCCACCGCCCTCCCGCAAACCACCCCCGCATCCCCTGAAGACGCCGTCAGCGCCTCCATGGATGAAATCGAGGCGCAGGTCTCCGCAATCCGCGGCCTCGAACTCGAAAACCCCATCCCCCGCAAACTGCTGACCGAAGAAGAACTCCAGGCGGCGGTTGAAAACGACTTCTTCAAGGACTACACTCCCGAAGACGCCGCCTCAGACGCGCGTGTACTCTCGCTCCTTGGCCTCCTCCCACGCGATTTCGACCTGCTCAGTTTCTATCGCCAGCTTTACAGCGAACAAATCGCGGGCTATTACGACGACGAAGTCAAAGCCATGTTCGTCGTGAAAAACAGCGGCTTCACCGGCGTAGAACGCGACACCTACGCGCATGAGTTCACCCATGCCCTGCAAGATGCTGCCTTTGACTTCAACGGCGCGCTAAATTACACCGACGAAGCCTGCCAGGAAGATTCCGAGCGCTGCGCCGCGCTGCAGTCTCTCATCGAAGGTGACGCGACCCTGACCGAGAGCCTCTGGCTGCAAAACCACGCCACCCCTCAGGATATCCGCGACCTGCAGAACTTCTACGCGAACTACGAAAGCCCGGTCTACGACTCCGCGCCGGCCTACATGCAGGAGGACTTCCTCTTCGCCTATCAGCAGGGGCTCGCCTTCGTCCAAACCCTCTACGACAGCGGCAGTTACGCGGCTGTGGACGCGGCCTATACCACTTCCCAACCCGTCTCAACCGAGCAAATCATGCATCCCAACCGCTACCCAGCCGATATTCCTGTCAAGGTGGAGCTTCCAGACCTGAGCGCCGCGCTCGGTTCCGGCTGGGAGGAGAGCGAACGCAACGTGATGGGCGAATGGTATACCTGGCTCATCCTCGCCCGCGGCGCTGACGCCGAAAGCCGACTGGTGGACGCGAAAGCCTCCGCTGCCGCTGAAGGCTGGGGCGGCGATACCTATGTTGTGCTGGAAAACACTGCGTCCGCCGAGTCCGCCCTTCTGGTGCGTTATCTCTGGGACGGCTCCGCTGATTCTGCGGAAGCCAAGCTTGCCTTTGAAAGCTGCCTGAGCCTGCGCCTGGGCCGCCCTGACCAGGCCGGGATCTACGCCCAAGACGGCATATATTCCGCGCTCCGCCAGGACTCGCAATTCGGCTTTACCTGGCTGATTGCCGACAGCCGCGCCGCGCTCGAAACGCTGCTCGGCGAGCTTTATTAGTACCAGGGACCGCGATGAGCGCTCCGCGCAGCCCCGCCCCTCCGCTGGACCTTTCCCGGGTGAAAGCCCTGCTTTTTGACGTGGACGGCACGCTGGCCGACAGCGACAACGCCGCGGCGGACCGCTTTGCCAGGCGCCTGCGCCTTGCGGTTGGCGAGCGCCGGGCTGGGCAGCTCTCGCGCCAGCTGGTGATGGCAGCCGAAAGCCCGGGCAACTGGTTCTTGGAACTGGCTGACCGCCTGTCCATGGACCACTTGATTGCCCGTTTCTTGGAGCGCCGCGCCGCCCGCCAAAGCGCGCGCGTTCTCCCCGCCATCAACGGCGTGCCCGCTATGCTGGCAAGCTTGCATGACCGTTTTCCGATGGCGGTCGTCTCAGCGCGCAATAACCTGACCACGCTCAACTTCCTGCGGGGACATGACCTGGAGCAATACTTTAGCGTGGTGGTCACTTCCCAGACCTGTCCGCGCACCAAGCCCTTCCCGGACCCGCTGTTCTTTGCCGCGCAATCTTTGGGCGTACCGATTGAAAACTGTCTGATGATTGGAGATACCACGCCGGATGTGCGCGCGGCGCTTGCCGCCGGCGCGCAGTCGCTTTCAGTCCTGTGCGGTTTTGGAACCCGAAAGGAACTGGAACGCGCGGGGACGCAGCACATCCTGGCCGAAACTGCCGACTTGTCCCGGTTCCTGGCCTGACTCCCTTCCCATTACACGGACAAGAGCCCCGTTTACAGCGGCTCTTCCACCTGCGCAGGAGCAGCCGCCAGCTTTCCGCCCGGCTCCTGGTCCTCCAGGGTATACACATCCCGCTCGATGAAGCCGTATAAGCCCATTGCCGCGCAAAAAATGCCCGCGATGAGGTACCAGGCGCGGATGCCCAGCTGCTCGGCCACCGGCGCCGCCAGCAGCATACCCAACGGCGAGGCCGCGGAAGAAAGACTGCCGATGACCGTGAAAATACGTCCCTGCATTTCCGGCGGGATTTTCGTCTGCATAATCGCGCCTAATGCTCCGTTCGCGAAGGAGTTCATTAAACCCACCACGCCCATCATTCCCACTGCCAGCATATAGGTACTGCGGTCCGTCAGGCCCAGAATCGTGATGCCCACGCCCATCCCAAGCAGCCCTGTCAAGGTCGTCGCCGTTTTGCGCTTAAAGCCGCCCCATACCCCCAGCAGCAGCCCGCCTGCCACCACGCCGAGTCCCAGAGCGGATTCCAGCCAGGCAACGTCCGCCGCACCCTTGCCGTAGACCTTGGTCACCATCAGGGGCAGCAGCGAAAACGCCGGCGATGCAAGCATGTTGATGAGCGACGCCATCACGATAACCTTGAACATACCCGACCAACCCACCGCATACTTCAAGCCGTTCCGGACGTCTGCGAGCACCCGTTTGGGCGTCAGCGCTTCCGTGGTCGATACGCTTGCGGGCTGCGGCACATGCACCAGGAACGCCAACAAGGCGATGGCAATCGCGGCCGTCACCAGGTCTATCGCCAGGACGGATTGCATAGTCATCACAGAAATCAGCAGCGCGCCCAGCGGCGGGCTGACGATATCAATCACTCCAAACATGGCCTGATTAATCCCCCCCAGGCGCGCGAAATGTTCGCGCGGCACCATCAGGCTGACGGAAGCCTGCAAGGCCGGGCCTTGAAATGAGCCGCACAGCGAGCGCACAAACAGCGCCGCATAGATATGCCAGATTTGCGTAATCCCCAGGTGGAACGATACCACCAGCGCGAAGGTAGCCAGCGCCACCGCGCTGTCGGAGATAATCATAATGGCCTTGCGGTTCAATCGGTCCACCAAAGCGCCGGCAAATGGGCCCAAAAGCACGCGCGGGAGCAGTGCTACAAAGGTCGCCATAGCCAACACGGTGGCGGAGCCGGTCTTTTCGGTCATGTACCAGACCAGCGCGAACTGCACCAACCCACTGCCCAACAGCGATACCGCCTGCCCGACCCACATCGGCAGGTAATTCCGCAGCCAGTGCGCGGGCAGGTCTTGAGTGATTTGGCTGTCGCTGTTTTCCACGGTCATTACTGCACCATCCAGGATGAATGAGAGATAAAGTGCAATTATAGAGCTTTCCCTGTTGGTGTAAAGGAGTTTTCACATCCCGAGCCGTTGCATCCAGGTGCGCCCAGCTTGCGTGCTTCACGCTGCCGGTTAACTCGCCTTGAGATTTGGTCGTAGGGGAGGACAGGAATGCGCTAACCTTCTCCGGGGAGAAGGCGGATGATGGTCTTTTTATCCCTCAGCTCACCCTCGCTGCACGCGCCAGCTTAACCTTCGGCATGCGTGTCTCCAGCCGCAGGGGCCAAGCATACCAATCAGATTACGGGCCTTCATTATGAACATCACTCATGGATACTTCGCTCGCACCCGAAATCATCCCGCTGCTGCCCCCCGCCAATGCGAACCCGCGTAATCCAGCGCTCGTACAAAACAAGTTTATGCTCTCTCATTAACAGAGTAAAATTAGAACAAGTCCCGTTCCTGAGGTGCCTGATGAGCTCGCGAAAAAACTTACACGAATACAAACTCAAGTATCCCTATCCCCGCCGGCGTTTCATCCGCCGCGCGCTAAAAAGCGGCATCGCGCTGGCAGCCTCCTTAATCACGAACTACCGCATCGAGGGTCAGGAGAATCTGCCAAAGGGCGGTCCGCTGCTTATCATTGGGAATCATTTCCACTTTCTGGATAGCATCGGTCCGATTCACTCCACGGATTACCTGCTGGAATTTATTAACGACGCTGTTATGCCCAACGCCCCCGCCGCCATGAAATTCCTCCCGGACCTGTGGGGTACGTTCAAAATCCTGCAGGGCACCGCCAACCTGGAAGCCATGCGGGCTTCAGAAGCGGTCCTGGCGCAGGGCGGGGTGCTGGCAATTTTCCCGGAAGGGCATGTGCACCGCCTCCCGCTTGGCAAACCGCTGCCCGGGGCCTCCTTCCTGGCGCTGCGCTCGGGGGTGCCCATTCTTCCTATCGGCACTTACAGCGAGGACGAATGGGACTTGTTCGGCGCTCTTACGCATAAGAAGCGCCGTGCTCGAATCATCACCCGCATCGGCAAGCCTTTTGGTCCGCTCGCAGCCGGCAGCCTGGATAAAATCCCTGGCAGGGAAGAGGTAAAAGCTGCCGGCTGGGAAATCATGAGCCGTATCGCCGAGCTGCTGCCCGCGCATGCCCGCGGAATCTACGGAAGCTCTGTCCAAGGGCTAGAGCTCTCTGCGAATTAACAAAAATCAAACAGTCCGTGAGTATGGTATAGAAATTCATTAAACTGCAGGAGAATTAGGCTTCATATTATGGAATATAAGGATTATTACAAAACGCTCGGTCTGGATAAGACCGCCAAGGAAGCGGATATCAAGTCCGCCTACCGGCGTCTGGCGCGCAAGTATCACCCGGACATGAACCCCGGCAAGCCCGAAGCGGAAGAAAAGTTCAAGGAAATTAATGAAGCCTACCAGGTTCTTTCCGACCCCGAAAAGCGCCAGAAGTACGACCAGTTCGGTTCACAGTGGCAGCAGTACCGCTCCACTGGCGGCAGTCCGGAAGATTTCAACTGGGGGCCCTGGCGCTCGCAGCCCGCGGGCGGCACGAGCTACCGCACCGTCTCCCAGGAGGAATTGAACCAGATGTTCGGCGGCATGGGTGGCGGTTTCTCGGATTTCTTCGAAACCTTGTTTGGCGGTTTTAGCGGCGGTTTCAACACCCAGAGCTCCCGCCAGACCAACCCGGCCTCTGCCCGCCGCCGCCAGTCCGCAGCCCCCCAGGATGTGCAGCACGAAGTGGAAATCACGCTGGAAGAAGCTTTCAGCGGCACCAAACGCCTGCTGCAGTTTGAGGACGGCAAGCGCATCGAAGCCAGCATTCCTCCCGGCGTGGATACCGGCTCGCGCGTGCGTTTGAGCGGCCAGGCCGGCGGCGCGGACTTGTTCCTGCGCATCGTGGTCCTTCCGCATGCAGTTTTCACCCGGAAAGGCAGCGACCTGTACACCCGCGTCCCCGTGGACTTCTATACCGCGGTTTTGGGCGGCGAGGTCAGCGTCCCCACGCTCACTGGCGCGGTGCGGTTGACCATCCCCGAAAACACTGACACCGGCAAGGTATTTCGCCTGAAAGGGCTGGGCATGCCCAGCCTCAAGAACCCGCAGACCCGCGGCAACCTGTACGCCACTGTCGAAATTCACCTGCCCCAACACTTCACCCCCGCGGAAAAGGACAAAGTACGCGAACTCAGGAACATGCGCCGGGCACAATAACCACGGCGCGCGCCGCTTTCCCCCGGCTGCGCGCCTGTGGGTATAATAGGCTGACGACGCTCCAGCGAGGATGATAAATGCCCTCAAAACCCCTTCAAACCATCACGGTCTTCTCCGGTTCCGCGGACCATCTGCGGCAGGCATATCTGCAGGGCGCCTGGCAGCTTGGCGCGGCTCTGGCAGAACGCGGCATTACGCTCGTCTTTGGCGGCGGAAAAACCGGCCTGATGGGCGCAGCCGCCGACGGCGCGCTGGCGCGCGGCGGCTTGGTCGTGGGCGTGATTAACGAAAGCCTGAACACCCCCAGGCTCGCGCATGCCGGCCTCAGCCGCATGGAAGTCCTGCCGGACTTGCACGCGCGCAAAGCCCGCATGTCCGAGCTCGCGGATGCCTACATCGCGCTGCCCGGCGGGTTGGGCACTTTTGATGAGCTGTTTGAGGCGCTGACCTGGGCGCAAATCGGCCTGCACACCAAACCGATTGGCCTGCTCAACATCGCCGGCTATTTTGACCCGCTGCTGGCCTTGGTGGATCATGCCATCGCCGAAGACTTCATTTACCCCGAACACCGCCAGCTTATGCTGTGCGAAGCGGACCCCCAATCCCTGCTGGAAAAAATGCAAGCCTACCAGGCGCCCGGAAACCTTAGCCGCTGGGTGGAACGCCCGTGAAAATCTCCACGCTCCTGATTGACCTGGACGACACGGTTTACCCGCCTACGGTAGAGGTCTGGCCTTTGGTGATGAAGCGTATGTTTCTCTATATGCGCGATTTTCTTGGCATCCCCGAGGATGAAATTCCAGCCATGCGCGACCGGCTGTTCAACCGCTACGGCACCACCCTGCGCGGCCTGCAAATCGAACGCGGTATCGACGCCAAAGCTTACCTCGATTACGTCCACGACGTGGACCTTTCCGCCCTGCTCAGTCCGGACCCCGCGCTGCGCTCGGCGCTGGACCGCATCGCGCTGCCGAAGTTAATCTTCACCAACGCCTGTGAATCCCATGCCCGCAACGTCCTCAGGCTGATGGACCTGGAAAGCTGCTTTGAGGGCATTATTGACGTCGTGGCTGTGCAGCCCTACTGCAAGCCCGAGCCGGAAGCCTACCACATCGCGCTCGAACTGGCCGGCAGCCCAGACCCGCGCGAAGTGCTGATGGTGGATGACCGCCTGGAGAACGTGGCCGCTGCCTCCAGCCTGGGCATGCACACCGTATTGGTCTCGCTCCTCCCGCAAGACGGCTTCCGCACTATCCCGCGCCTGGCGCTGCTGCCAGACCTGCTGGGGGCTTGAGGCCTGAGAATCCAGCCTCTACGGCTTGGAAATTGATAAGTTTCCTCATAAAACCACTGATTTTATATGCATCGTTAATCCGTTTATGTTATTCTTGGGTTTCAAACTGAAAAATTGGAGCAAAAATGCAGCAAGGCAAAGTCTTAAAGACGATTTTACTAACCCTTCTTGTTTTGGGTTTAATCTCCGGCGCTTTTTTGGGCGGATTGATTGCCGGTAATGTGTTTCCGGTCAAACTATTACAGGGCGACCAGAGCAAGGAAACCACCGCCGTCGGACTCCCCACCCAGGAAGCCGTGACGGAGGCGGCCGGGGAAAGCACAGCCGCCTCACAAGGCGGAACCCCCGCGGAGCTTCAACAAACCTTCGCCCCCTTCTGGGAAACCTGGACCCTGCTGCATGAAAACTTTGTGGACCAGCCCCTGGACGACGTCGCGTTGATGCGCGGCGCAATCTCAGGCATGCTGGCAGCCACTGGCGACAAGCACACCACCTACATGAACCCCGACGAGTTTCAGCAGGCCAACGCCAGCATGGAAGGCGAGTACGAAGGCATCGGCGCCTGGGTGGACACTACCGGTGATTACGTGCAGGTCATCTCACCCATGAAAGGCTCCCCCGCGGAAGCGGCCGGCTTGCGCGCCAATGATATCGTAATCGCGGTGAACGGCGAAGACCAGACCGGCATCCCCGGCGACCTGGTGCTCAAGAAGATTCTCGGCCCTGCCGGGGAAGCGGTCACGCTGACCATCAAGCGCGGCGACGAAACCCTGGATTTCACCATTGTGCGCGCAAAAATCACCGTTCCAGTTGTGGATTACCGCATGCTGGATAACAACATCGCTTACGTAGCGCTGTATTCCTTCAATGACCAGGCTACCGGCCAACTGCGCGCCGCGCTAAAGGAGCTCATGGCGCAAAAACCTGCCGGGCTTATCTTTGATTTGCGCGACAACGGCGGCGGATATCTCTCCACCGCCATCGAGGTCGTCTCCGAATTTATCCCGAGAGGCGTTGTGATGTATGAAGAATACGGCGACGGTACCCGCGATGCCTACTCCGCCCAGCGCGGCGGTATAGCCACCGAAATCCCGCTGGTAGTGCTGGTGAACGAAGGCACCGCCTCTGCTTCGGAAATCACCGCCGGCGCAATTCAGGACCTGGGGCGCGGTAAGTTGGTCGGCGTCAAGACCTACGGCAAGGGCTCCGTTCAGAACTGGATTCCACTGACCACCGAGAAGGGCGGCGTGCGCATCACCATCGCGCGCTGGCTGACCCCCAACGGCACGCAGATTAGCGAGGTCGGCCTGACCCCGGATGTCATCGTAGAGATGACCGATGAGGACTACACTGAAGGCAGAGATCCGCAGCTGGACGCAGCCGTGCAGCTGCTGCTGCAGCCTTAGTTTATTCGCTTTTTAATTTGGACCGGATTTCCCGCCGGACCCTGAGGAGGAACAATGTTCAATTACATCATCTACATGCTGCCGGCCTTCATCCTTTCGATGGTCGCGCAGATGTACGTCAAATCAGCGTACAACAAGTGGAGTAAGGTGCGCAATTACTACAACATTACCGGCATCGAAGCCGCCCAGCAGCTCACCACGCGCGTTGGGCTGTCCGATATCCGTCTGACCCGTACCAAAGGCAATCTGACCGACCATTACGACCCGCGCGATAACTCCCTGGCGCTCTCTCAGGGCGTCGCCGACCAACCCACGGTGGCTGCCCTGGCGATTACCGCGCACGAACTTGGCCATGCCATGCAAGACCGCGAGAATTACGGACCGATGAAACTGCGCAGCGCCATCGTGCCGATGGTCAACATCGGCTCGAACCTGGGCTGGATCCTGCTGATGCTGGGGCTTGTACTGCGCATCGCGAACCTGGCCTGGCTGGGCGTGATACTGTTCTCGGCCGGCGCGGTTTTCGCGCTGATTACGCTGCCGGTGGAGTTGAACGCGTCCAAACGCGCGCGCCAGATGCTGACCAGCACCGGTTTGGTTGTGAACGCGGAGGAAGAGAAAGGCGTCGCGAACGTTCTGAACGCCGCCGCCCTCACGTATGTGGCAGGCCTGGCCACCGCGCTGCTGCAGGTGCTGTATTTTGGTTCCATGGCAGGCGGCCTCGGCCGGCGCAGATAGCGCGTTTGTGTCCGCAAGTTCAGCCCCTGAGAATTCTCAGGGGCTTTTTTGCGTGGTTCGTCATTGCGAACCGTATTGCCGTCACCGCTGGAACCTGAACATTCCTTGCTTTCAGGCAAAACGGTGCGGCAATCTGCCTGTAAACCTACCCGAGCGGATGTCAAGGCTGGCTGGGAGACATCAGTAATGATGTCATGCTGAGTCGCAGGCGAAGCATCCCGGTTTAAGAAAAGACAGATCCTTCACATGCGTTCAGGATGACATGCTGCCCATCATTGCGACTGCTTGCGGGCAAAACAGAGCGCCAATACTTATTCTTAGCCGTATAACAACCAAAATCCTCCTGCTGTAGGTATAATTGCCCCTATCATTATCAAAGGAGAAACCCATGACCACTACCCCTCCACGCTGGAACCTTTCCAACATCTACGCTTCCGTGGAAGACCCGCGCCTCGCATCCGATTTGGAATGGTGCCAAACCCAAACCAGGCTCCTGGAGAGCCGCTTCGAAAGCGAACTCCTGCCGCTCACCCCCGAGAACGCCCGCCCGGAAGCCCTGGCTCCGCTCCTCAATCACCTGGTGGACGACCTGAACGCGCTCATCCTGAAAAGCGCCACCATCGACGCCTTCCTCTACGGCCTCATCACCACAAACTCCTTCGACAAACAAGCCGAGCAGATGCTTTCGCGCTTCGAAATCGCGCGCGTGCCCTTCCAAAACCTGCTGGTGCGCTTGCGCGCCTGGTTCGGCCGGCTCGGTCAAGCCCTCCCCGCCGCCCTGAACAGCGTTGGCAGCGCCCGCGCACACGCCTTTATGCTGCTGGAAGAAGCCGAACAAAGCCGCTATCAAATGTCGGAGCCTGAAGAGCTGCTCGCCAACGAGTTAACCCTTTCGGGCGGCAGCGCCTGGGATAAACTGCAAGGCACGCTCACCTCCCAAAAAACCGTGCCCTTCGAGCTGGACGGCAAAGTGCAAGACCTGCCGATGCCCGCGCTCATCAACCTGCGCAGCCACCCTTCCGCCGAAGTGCGCCAGCGCGCCTACGAGACGGAACAACACGTCTGGGAAGAACTTAAAGAACCCCTGGCTGCCTGTCTGAACGGCGTCAAGGGCGAAACCATCACGCTGGACAGGCACCGCGGCCGGCGCGACAGCCTGCATGCCTCCCTGGATATGGCACGCATTGACCAGGCAACGCTGGATGCGATGCTGGCCGCCATTCAGGCCTCCCTCCCCAGCTTCCGCCGCTACTTCCAGGCCAAAGCCCGCCTGTTGGGCATGGAAAAGCTGCCCTGGTGGAGCCTGCTGGCCCCGCTGGGCGAGAGCAATACCGCGTACAGCTTCGAAGAAGCCCGGGATGTCATCCTGACCCACTTCGGAAGCTTTTCAGCGGAACTCAAGGAATTCGCCCGCACTGCTTTCGAACAGCGCTGGATTGACGCGGAGCAGCGGCCCGGCAAACGCGGCGGCGCTTACTGTATGGAAATCCCCGCCCTCAAGGAAAGCCGCGTGCTGTGCAATTTTGACGGCTCTCTGGACCAGGTCATGACGATCGCGCACGAACTGGGCCACGGCTTCCACAACTACTGCGCCTTCAAAGCCGACAAAACCCCGCTGCAAACGCGCACCCCGATGACCCTGGCGGAAACTGCCTCCATCATGTGTGAAACTATTGTTTTCAACGCGATTCTGGCCAGCGTAAAGGGTACGCAGGACGAGCTGCCCATCCTGGAGAGCAACCTTTCCGGCTGCGCCGAGGTGATTGTGGATATCTATTCACGCTTCCTCTTCGAGCAGGAAGTCTTCACCCGCCGGCAGAAATCCACACTCTCTGCTGATGAAATCTCCGAAATTATGCTGGACGCGCAGCGCACAAGCTACGGGGACGGCCTGGACGAAAATGTCCTGCACAAATATATGTGGACCTGGAAACCGCACTACTACAGCCCTTCCCTGGCATTCTACAATTACCCCTACGCCTTTGGCCTGCTCTTTGCCACCGGCCTGTATGCCATTTTCCAGGAGCGCGGCGAGGCGTTCGTGCCGGAATACATGCAGCTGCTCGCCAGCACCGGCGAAGCTTCCGCTGCGGACCTGGCTGCCCGCTTTGGCATCGACATCCGCGACCAGGCTTTCTGGGCTGCTTCCTTGCGCGTCATCGCCCGCCGCATCGAACGCTACATCGAGCTCAGCCTCTAACTTCTGCCAAAGCAAAGCCGCGGTTGGCTTCCCACCGCGGCTTTTTTGTTGCCTCAGCTGCAGAACTGGCAGACGGCCTGAAGTCGGCGCAGCGCCCGCTGAGCGCCTGCCGGCATTACAGGTTCTTCGCGCGCTCCTGCAGCGCTTTCTCCTCCGGGGTATCCGCTT
>DAONFX010000061.1:6398-12229 GCA_035403825.1 Anaerolineaceae bacterium | reverse complement strand
AATACGTGCCCGCATACGTCGCGGGGCTGCCCATTGAATACAACCTGCGTGGCTTGCAGTTTCGTGGGAACACCGACAAGCTGCTGGTTTTCTCCATGCCCGCTGAAAACTGCCTGCGCGTCCTCGCTCCCACGGAGCTCCCCGACGACGAAGTCTCCGCCCGAAAGCCGAGCCTGTGGCAGGGTCTGACGGACATATCCAATCTGCAAACCATCATTACCGACCTCGAAGAACCCGCTCTGCCTCCGGAACGCTTTTTTGGCCCGGAAAACCGCGCGCAATGGTGTTATTATTTTGAGAAAGCTGACCTGGCGCGCCAGCAGCAAGATTGGGCGGCGGTCATTCAGCTTTACGACGAGGCCCTCAAACTGGACCTGGGACCCAACGGGACGGCGGAGTATGTGCCGCTCTTTGAGGCTTATCTGCGCTCAGACCAGGTCGAAAAAGCTTACCAGCTTCACAGCCAGCTCTTCGATTGGTTCCCGGGCGACCGGGCGCATTGGTGCACGCTGTTCTGGAATGTGCTGGCGGACCAGGACCTGAGCACAACGGACCAGGCGCTCCTAACGGAGATGCTCACGCAGGAAGGCTGCCGCTGAAAACCAAAAGGAGGACAGACAAGCCGCCATGGAAACTGAAGAAACAAAACCCACTTGCTCGGTAGTCATCCCGGTCTACAACAGCGAGCGCAGCCTGCCGCTGCTGGTGCAAAGGCTGCATGCCGTCCTCCCCAGCCTGTGCTCGCAGTATGAAATCATCCTGGTGAACGACGACAGCCGCGATGGCAGTTGGGCCGCCGTCCAGGCGCTTTGCGCAGCCGACCCACGCGTGCTGGGCATCGACCTGATGCGCAACTTCGGCCAGCACAATGCCCTCCTGTGCGGCATCCGCCAGGCGCGTTACGAACTAATCCTGACCATGGATGACGACTTACAGCACCCGCCTGAAGAGGTGTACAAGCTCTTCGCGCGCCTGGCTGAGGGCGCGGATGTCGTTTACGGGGCGCCGTCCATCGAAAAGCACGGCTTCTGGCGGGACTTATCCTCCCGGTTGATCAAGAAACTGCTGCACCGGCTGATGAACATCAAAAGCGCGGCAACGGTTTCCGCGTTCCGCCTGTTTCGCGCGGAGATTTGCAAGGCTTTCGCGGATTACAAGGGCGCGTTCGTCTCGATTGACGTGCTGCTCAGTTGGGGTACCACGCGCTTTGCGTCCGTGCTTGTCAATCACCAGGAACGCGAACACGGGAAATCGAATTACAGCTTCAGAAAATTAATGAATCACGCGCTCACGCTCATTACCGGTTTCAGCAACGCGCCGCTGCGCTTTGCCAGCCTGACCGGTTTTATTTTTACCGCCTTCGGTATGATCGTCTTGCTTTATGTGCTCATCAGCTACATTGTGCGCGGCGGCAGCCTGCCTGGTTTCCCATTTCTGGCCTCTATCATTTCCATTTTCTCGGGCGTACAGCTCTTCGCGCTGGGGATTTTTGGCGAGTACCTGGGACGAATGTTCATCCGCACGCTGAACAAACCGGTTTACACCGTGCGCCAGATGCTCAACGAACCCCAACCCGTCCGCGAAACCAAGGAGCAGGCGTGAGCGCTAATGCAGCCGCCCCTGCCCCGGCGGAGCTTTCTCCGCTGGACGAAGCCCGCTTTGGCGTCCGCTCCGCGCGCGCCCGGGAAGTGAGCGCTGAGAACCTGCCGGACGTCCTGGACTTTTGCGCTGCCCATGATGTGGAATTCCTGGTCGCGCGCTGCCCCACCACGGATATCAGCGCCGTCCACGCGCTGGAAACAGCCGGATTTCACCTGATGGACACCCTGCTCTACCTGCGCTTTGACCTGAAGAAAACCCCCATCCCGCCAAACGAGAGCGATGTCCGCATCCGCCCTGCCCGCCCGGACGAGGTGGAGCAGGTCGGCGCGCTGGCTTTTTCCGCTTTCGAGCACTTCCATGGGCATTACCATGCCGACCCGCGCCTGGACCCCCGCAAAAGCACGGAAGTGTACGTCTCATGGGCGCAGCGCTGCTGCACCGAACCAAGCGCGGCCAGTCTGGTTTTGGTGGCCGAAGCGGAGGGCAGGTTGCTGGGTTTCCGCGCGCTGCGGGTCAACTCCCCCACGCAGGGGGAATTCATTCTGGCAGGCGTGAACCCGGAGTACCAGCGCCGCGGCATCTACCGCGCCTTCATTGTGGAAGGCTTGAGATGGTGCCGGGAACGCGGGCTGCAGGAAGTATTAAACTCCACGCATGTGGCGAATGTGGCGGTTCAGCGCGCTTGCGTGCGCGCGGGCTTCGAGCCGGCTTATTCCTGGTACACTTTCCACAAGTGGTTCCAGTAAACACATTTGGATGGAACATTCTACGCGGGCTTTCGCTTCGCGCAAGCGATTAAAACAGCAGCATATTTCAGATCAGAGCAAACCATGAGCAAAATCCCCTTCAACAAACCCCCGTTCCTCGGCAATGAGTTCGAATACATGCGCGCGGCTATCGAAAGCGGGCACATCTCCGGCGACGGCGACTTTACCAAACGCTGCAGCGCAAAACTGGAGGGGCTCCTTGGGGCCTCAAAAGTCCTGCTGACCACCTCCTGCACACACGCACTGGAAATGGCGGCGCTGCTGTTAGACATTCAACCCGGGGATGAGGTCATCTTCCCATCTTTCACTTTCGTCTCCACGGTGAACGCGTTCGTACTGCGAGGCGCGAGGCCGGTTTTCGCGGATATCCGCGCGGACACGCTGAACCTTGATGAAACCCGACTGGAACGCCTGCTCAGCCCCAAAACCCGCGCGCTTGTGCCGGTGCACTACGCCGGTGTCGGCTGCGAGATGGACGCCATTCTCAGTTTTGCCGCCGAACACAAGCTGGCAGTTGTGGAAGATAACGCACACGGACTGACCGGCACTTACAAAGGCAAAGCCCTGGGCAGCTTTGGCTGCATGGCAACCCAGAGCTTCCACGAGACCAAGAATTTTTCTTGCGGAGAAGGCGGCGCGCTGGTCATCAACGACCCCAGCTACAGCGAACGCGCGGAAATCATCCGCGAAAAAGGCACCAACCGCAGCCGCTTCTTCCGCGGCATGGTGGACAAGTACACCTGGGTGGATATCGGCTCCAGCTACCTGCCTTCCGACATGCTGGCGGCGTACCTGTGGGCTCAGTTGGAGCAGTGGCAAACTATCCAGGCGCGCCGCAAGCAGCTTTGGGAAAAGTACGACAGCGCTCTCCGGGATTGGGCTGCGCGCAACGGGGTCCGGCAGCCCTTTATCCCCCCGGACCGCGGGCAGGCCTACCATATGTACTACCTGCTGTTTCCCACGCTCGCCGGCAGACAGGCCTTTATTGCCCGCCTGAAAGAGCAGGAAATCCTGTCCGTCTTCCATTACCTGCCACTGCACCTTTCGGACATGGGCTTGCGTTTTGGCGGAAAAGTCGGGGACTGCCCGGTCACCGAGTGCATCAGCGACCAGCTGGTACGGCTGCCGTTCTTCTACAACCTGACGGACGCGGAGCAGGAGCGGGTCATCGAGGCGGTGCTCAGCCAGGCGGTCTGAACCCGGCATAGAATCTGCGCGCACGCAAGGCTGTTTGCTCTTGTTCAACCTATCTATGCTTGTCATTCTGATGCCCTGAAATGCCAATGCCGCAGCGAAGAATCCCCCTTTAATAATCCAGAGCCTTCGGCTGCGCTCAGGCTGTGTGTTCTTGTCATTCTGCTGCCCTGAAGGGGACGTGCCTCAGCGAAGAATCCCTCTTTAATAGTCCAGAGCCTTCGGCTGCGCTCAGGCTGTGTGTTCTTGTCATTCTGCTGCCCTGAAGGGAACGTGCCGAAGCGAAGAATCACCTCAGCTAAATAAAAGCCCTTCGGCTGCGCTCAGGATGACAACCCTTTTGTCATTCCGCTGCCCTGAATTGCCCATGCCGCAGCGAAGCATCTCCTCACATTCAAACCGGGGTTCTTCCCCCTCGCTCAGGCGGAATCGAATCCTAGACGGGCAGCGGACTGCTGTTTGGAAGTGATGACAAGCAAAGATCTGCGGGCACAGCTGTTCTTTGAAATGCAGGGCAATCCCGCGCTCACGGCGCTATCCCCCGTGCGTACAACAGCGCCAGGCCTCCGAAATATGCCAGGATCAGGATGAGTGAATCAATTTCCAGGAAGAGAATCCGCCGCTCCAGACGCGCAAGCGTGGCGATCAGCGCGAAAACAGTCATTAACAGGCCAATCACGCCAATCAGCAGGAATGAAGGATCAATCACGGCAAAGAAACGCCCGCCAAAAAAGAAAAAATCCGCTATACCCAGCCCGAACATATTAAACATGTTGCTGCCAAACAGATTGCCAATCGCCATATCGTCCGCGCCTATTTTTGCGGCCGAAATTGTTGTGATCAGTTCCGGCAGGGAGGTCACTACTGCCACGAGTGTCGAACCGATGAAAGTCGCGCCCAGACCGGTGATTTCCGCGATGCGCCCGCTGGCATCCACCATCCAGGGCGTAACAAACCCCAGCACAACGATTGCGCTTACAAACCATAAAATCGCAGTCCTTAGCGGGGGAACATCCTCCGGGATGTCTTCAGGTCTCACCGGGATGGAGGAGATACGGCTCTGTTTGCGCAGCAGGGACATAGCCAGAAAGTAAGCCGCGATCATCACCATTGCGTCCGCTCCGACGACGAAGTTTCCAACCTTTATCTGCAAGGGCAGCTGTGCGATGATGAAGAAAATCGCCAGCACAATCATCAGCACCGCCAGGCTTCCGGAAAGAGCATGTTTTTCCGCGTTTTTGCGGCTGATGCGTCTGCGGTAGTGCGCCAAATCCAAGATCGCCAGCAAGAGGATATTGAACATGTTACTGCCAAACAGGTTGCCGGCTGCCAGCTGCGGGATGCCTGTGCGCACAGCCGAAATTGTTGTAATCACCTCCGGGAGAGAAGTAGCAGTCGCCAAAAGCAGCGTGCCCGCGAAAGCCCCGCCCAGTTTCGTGCGCAGCCCGATGACGTCGCCGTATTTTGCGAGCTGAATGGAAACAAAAGTGATAATCGCGGCGCTGATGAGGAACTCTATCCAGACCATTTCAGGGCTTTGCTCCCTTCTTGGGGATTCCTTTCACGACCGTCAGCGGCCAGGCCGCAAATATGCCAGTGTTGGGCTCTTCCAGGCTGCCGATAACCTTCTCGGTAGCGCGCAGGCAGGCCTGGATCAGCTGTTCGTCATCGACGATTGCCATCAGCGTCAGATGGCTTTCCTCTTGGTCATAGACTACCGGCAGGTAGCGCATCGGGAACAGCCGGCGCTTAAGGCGGTACATACCGGTGCTCTCCAGGATGGTCACCCCGCTGATACCGGCTTCTTCCCAGGCTTCCAGCAGCTCCGGCAGCTTATCGGGGTCATCCAGCACAAATAATATGTTGAACATAGGCACTCCTCAGGTTTTAGGCGGCGGTTTTCCTTCAGGTTGGTAATGGTGAAGATAATCAAGATGTTGCCGGCAGATTTGCCGTAATACTATGAACCGCCACATAACTATTTTACCCCAGGCAGGCGGGTCGGAAAATGGCGCTGTAAAAGGAGGGCCTCGCAAATTTTTACCGGCGGCAAATGAAGAGATGGAGCGCCCAGTTATTCCACCGCCCTGAAGGGCACGCGCCGCAGCGAAGAAAATACTGATTAAACGGTCGTAGGTCAGCGCGGGAGTGAATTGTCATTCTGATGCCCTGAAGGGTACGTGGCGAAGCGAAGAATCTCCTCACGAAAAAAACCAGACCCTTCGACTGCGCTCAGGCTGTCTATGCTGGTCATTCTGATGCCCTGAA
>DAONFX010000061.1:183-6298 GCA_035403825.1 Anaerolineaceae bacterium | reverse complement strand
CCAGACCCTTCGACTGCGCTCAGGCTGTCTATGCTGGTCATTCTGATGCCCTGAAGGGTACGTGGCAGAACGAAAGAATCTTCTCACGGAAAAAACCGAGACCTTCGACTGCGCTCAGGCTGATAACATTTTTGTCATTCCGCTGCCCTGAATTGCCCATCCTGCAGCAAAGAATCTCCAACCGCATCCACCAAAGCCTTTCTGTTTCGGCCTGTACCCCTAAGGGCTCGAGACCACAGACAGGAATAAAGCCCTCCCCGCCATCTGGCTAAATCATCTTAATTTTTGTTCACATATCAACTATAATGATGATTACTCACCAATATATTCAGAAAGGGAGATATGAAAACGATACGTTTGCCTCTTGCTTTGCTTCTGGCGCTATCACTCTTGCTCAGCCCGGCAGCCTCGCTGGCTCAGAGCAGCCCGTTCGCAGAACCAGCCTCACCGCCCTCAGCCCTCAACCTGGCCGGGCTCAACTGGTGCGTCGCGGGCGAAATAAACGGATGGAACAATTCCTCCGACCCGATGTACGACGACGGCACCCACGGCGACATGCTTGCCCTGGACGGCGTTTATTCCCTCGACTTCACCATCGCCTCGGCTGGCACCTACCAGTGGAAAGCGGTGGAATGCGGCAATTGGGGCAACGCCCACCCAGCCGCAAACTCCTGGGTCACCACCAGCGCTGCCAACCAGGTCGTGACCTTCATGCTGGACACGAACGATTACAGCCCGAACGCGGGCAAGCCCTTACTGCCCACAGCCAACATCGTGAACGTCTCCGGCGAGAGCCTCCCGGCCAGCTTCACCGCTGTGGGCGACTTCCAGGGCTGGAATAACACCGACCCCAACACGCTCCTGACGGATATGGGCAAAGGCTATTACCGCCTGGTTTACACCATTCCAAGCGCCGGCAGCTACATCGGTAAAGTGGTCCTGACCGGCAGCTGGAACGGATTTGGCGCGGACGGGCGCTCGACCGACGCCGCCAACATCAGCTTCACCACCACCACAGCCGACCAACAGGTCGTTTTTCTGCTCGACAGCTTCACGGGGCGGCTGCTCATTGAACCCGTCGAAGCAGGAATCGCCGCCTGGTGCGCCGCCGGCGCGTTTAATGGCTGGTCCGCCAGCGCGGACCCCCTTTACGATGATGGCACGCATGGCGACCTCCTGGGGGGTGACGGCATTTTCACAGCCGATGTCACCTTCCCGGAGGCTGGTCGTATCGAATGGAAAGTGACCAACTGCACCTGGGACATTTCCTACCCGACGACCGGAAATTCCTGGCTTACTACCAGCTCGGCGGCTCAGGTGGTCAAGCTGAGCTTCGATACCAATGACCACAGCGCGGATGCAGGTCTGGACATGCTGCCGGTTGTCAACATCCTGCAAGCCTGGGATTCCACCAACAGCTTCACTGCGGTGGGCGACTTTCAGGGTTGGAATAACACCAATCCGGATACTGCCCTCACAGCCTTAGGGCACGACCTTTACCGCCTGGACGCGCCCTTCGCCACCGCTGGAAATTATGTTTTCAAAGTTGTCACAACCGGCTCATGGGATGCAATCGGGCTGGACAACCGCTCGGTGAACGCAAACGTTATCCCGTTCACGACCAATAACGATGCGGACCTCGTGCCCTTCCTGCTGGACTACCGCAGCGGGCGGGTCGGCGCTTTCCCACCGCCTGCCGGTGAACCCCCGCTGCCGGGGCATGACAACGAAGTCTGGTGGGACTATCTGGGTCACGACAGCCGCGACACGCTTTACAGCGTCCCTGGCGGGCCGGTACCCACGGGCACGGAAATCACCCTGCGCATGCGCGCCGCTCAGGGCGACCTGACCGCCGCCAAGCTGCGCCTCTATAATGACCGCACCAATGTGCAGTCCATCCTGCCGATGACGGTGGCCTACTCCGACGGCACCTACGACTGGTGGGAATACACCATCCCCGCCAGCTCCGACCCGACCGTTTACTGGTACCGCTTCATCGCCATTGACGGCACGGATACCGACTATTATGAAGATGATGCTGCCCGCACAGGCGGCTGGGGCCAGGCTTTTGACGAGAGCCAGGACTATTCTTACCAGCTTACCGTCTACGCCGCAGACTTCCAGACCCCCGATTGGATCAAGGATGCGATCGTTTACCAGGTCTTCCCCGACCGCTTCCGCGATGGCGACCCAGGCAACAACAAACCCGCCGGCACCTTCTTCTACGATGAGCCAGGCGGTACGGTCTACCGCTCGCTGACTGATGAGTGGAACACCCCCATTTGCGACCCGCGTGAAACGGGCGACTGCGCCGGTACCTACAGCAAGAACTTCTACGGCGGCGACCTGGCCGGTTTGATATCCAAGCTGGACTACCTGCAGGACCTGGGCGTCAATACCATTTACCTCAACCCGATTTTTGAGTCGCCTTCCAACCACGGCTACGACACCAGCGATTACATGTCCATCAACCCGATGTTTGGCGAGCCGGCGGAGTTCTTCGCCCTGGTCACCGCGCTGAATAACCGCGGCATGCACCTGATCCTGGACGGCGTGTTCAACCACGTCTCTTCCGACAGCATTTACTTTGACCGCTACGGCAACTTTGACGAAGTCGGCGCGTGTGAGAGCATCAGCTCCCCGTACCGCGCCTGGTTCTACTTCACCGACGTCCCGGCCGGCACCGGCCCCTGCGTGGGTTCAGACGGCACCCCCGGCGGGGCGACTTACGAATCCTGGTGGGGCTACGACAGCCTTCCCAAGCTCAACTCCAGCAATCCCGAAGTGCGCGCGCTGATTTGGGAATACGAAAGCGACGCGCTCACCACCGTGGCCGGCTACTATATGCAGTATGCCGACGGTTGGCGCCTGGACGTGGGCGGAGACGTGGATCCCGGCACGATTAACGACCCAACCAACGACTATTGGGAAGGTTTCCGCAACACAGTCAAGATCGTGAACCCGGACGGATATATCGCCGGCGAGGAATGGGGCATTGCCAACAGCTGGCTGCTGGGCGGCGAGTGGGACGCGGTCATGAACTACCAGTTCAGTTCAGCCGTCCTTTCGCTTTGGCGCGACAGCACCTTTACTGATAACGACCACACCGCCGGTTCTTCCGCCGGTGAGCTGGCGCCCCTCAGCATGAGCCAGTTCGACGAGCGCATCCTGAACCTGCAGGAACGCTACGCCCCCGAAGCGCTGGCCGCCATGCTTAATCTCTTCGGCAGCCACGATACCAGCCGCGCGCTCTTCATGCTCGACCACAACACCTATCTAAACGACCCCAGCCTCTATCAGGATCCGGATTACGACTGGAGCGACGCAATCAACAGGCTAAAGGGCGCGGTAGCGGTGCAGATGACCATGCCCGGCGCGCCGACCATCTATTACGGCGATGAAGTCGGCCTTGTGGGACCCATGGCTTACGCCGGCGGAAAATGGGAGGACGACCCTTACAACCGCCAGCCTTTCCCGTGGTTGGACGCCAGCGGAACGCCGTTCTATACGCGCCTGCAGACCCAGGAAAGCCAGGACGAGATTTACAATTACTACGTCAACCTTACCAGCGAGCGCAACACGCACCCCGCGCTGCGCACCGGGGATTACCGCACCCTCCTGGTAGAAAACACGCTGAAACTCTACGCTTATGGGCGCAATTTGCCGGGCGAGGACTCGGCGGTTATACTCATTAACCGCGGCAGCGGGGCCCAAAGCACTGACCTGGACGTCGTAGGCTACCTGCCGATCGGCACGACCTACCGGGATGTGCTTTCCGACTCCGTCTACACCGTTAACAGCGAAGGGAAACTCCCCGCGGTGAGCGCGCCTGCCAACGGCACCGCGGTGCTGGTGCGGACGAACGAACAGGTTGCTCCACCCGAACCGGTGGAACTGAGCGCGGTCACGGACGGCACTGACGTCACCCTGAGCTGGACGGCTTCGGACGGCGCGAGCAACTACCTGGTGTACCGGTCTTACCTGCGCGGCGGCGGTTACGAACTGCGCGATATAACCTCCAATACCAGCTACACGGATTCTGAACAGATTAGCGGTCAGCGCGTCTATTACATCGTCATCGCGCGGAACCTCCCGAATGGGCTGCAGAGCGAGAATTCCAACGAGGTCAGCGCGCTTCCGGCCTACATCATCGACTGGGCGAACCTGCAGTGGCCGTTCAGCATCAGCCACACCCTCAGCAGCACCCCGACCGAGAACATCTACGGACGGGTCTACATCGCCGGCGTCACTTCCGAGCCCGGCCCGACCCCCGGGCTGCGCGCCCAGGTTGGTTTTGGCCCTAACGAATCCGACCCGCGCGGAAACTCCGCCTGGACCTGGTTCGAGGCAAGCTTTAACGGGCAAGCCGGGAATAACGACGAGTTCGTGGGTTCACTCCTTCCAGAAGCAGTTGGAGAGTACGATTACGTCTATCGCTATTCCACGGTCGGCGCAGAAAGCTGGGTTTACGCTTATGATGGCGGACTGGTGGGCGACCCCTACACGCCCGCGAATGCCGGCGACCTGACCGTCAATCCCTCCTCAGACCTGACCCCACCCTCTGAGCCTGTGCTGGCTGTGGAGGACTGGAGCGCCGCGCACATTGCCCTGGCCTGGACGGCGGCAACAGACGACATCGCTGTTTATGCTTATGACCTCTACCGCTCTACCGACGGGGTGAACTTCACCAGGCTTGCCAGAATTCTGGACCCCGTTCT
The DNA here is from genome assembly GCA_035403825.1 of Anaerolineaceae bacterium. Lineage (GTDB taxonomy): Bacteria > Chloroflexota > Anaerolineae > Anaerolineales > Anaerolineaceae > Mesolinea. The sequence continues at coordinate 1,580 of DAONFX010000061.1, read as the reverse complement.
CACTTACGATGATGAGAGCGTCGAAACGGGGGAGACCTATTCCTACAAAATCCAGGCTGTCGATACCAGCTTCAACTTCGGCGGCTTTTCCAACGTCGTCAGCCAGACGGCCGAAGCCAAGCTGGTGGCTGTCACCTTTGAGGTGACCGTGCCGGACTACACTCCCGGCACCGTCTACCTGACCCGCTTTATCAATGCGGATGGAACGATTGGCGATTGGAACCCGGCTGCCAGCGCCCTCACTCAGTCCAGCAGCACGCTTTGGACCGGCACTTTCGACATCCTGGACGGCACGCAAATGGATTTCAAATTCACGCGCGGCAGCTGGGAAACGGTCATCAAAGGCGCTGCGCATGAAGAACTGCCCAATCTAACGCTGAGCGTGGATTACGGCGAGGACGGCACGCAGCTTTATGCGTATACCGTCCTGAACTGGCGCGACCCGATTGTCACGGACGTGAGCCCCGCGGATGGGAGCCTGGGGGTTAGCGTGGACAGCGTTATCATCACAAATTGGAGCCAACCCATGCCCGCAGACGCCTGCTTTACTGTTTCGGGTCCGCTTGGCGCGATTGCCGGAAGTTGCACGTATGACAGCGGATACCAGGCAATCACCTTCACGCCCACCGAGTATCTCCTTCCGCAGAAGACCTACACGGTCACCGCCAGCGGGTTGGTGGATGAGCATGGGGACGTCCAGCAGGTAGCGTTCACGTCCACCTTCAAAACCGGCGGCGAATTGCTGATCTACATGCCGTTGATTTTCAAGTAACTATCAGGAATACGAAAACGCCTGGCGGTTCTCACCGCCAGGCGTTTTTATTTGACAGGCCTTGTTTTTTTGTCGAATTGAGCACAGCGAAGGGGCTGAATTGTGTTTTCCCGGCCTCAAGGACGGGGAAAGCTGACGACCGCGGGGCTCCGAGTGTGAAGCGAACAATGCCTGTCACCCTGAGCGCAGCGAAGGGGCTGGCCTGTACTTGCTCTTGCAGGGTCTCCGGAGTATAGGCATGCATTTCAGGTACGAGGTACTTCCATGCCCGCTCAGGAGATCTTCGCCAACAGAGTTTTTGTCACCTTGAGCGCAGCGAAGGGACGTTCGGTTCGGCAATATCTCACGGGCATCTCCCTGCCCACGGCCGCAGGGAGTGGGGTCCGCCTCAACTTTGACAAGTTAAACAAAAAAGCCACCTTACGGCGGCATTTCTTAAATGAAAAGTCTCTTGGCAAGGACCTGCCTCCGACCGTAGGGAGTGGGACTGCCTTGCAGTTTTGGGTTAATAAGAATAATGCCGCTAAATGATTAGCGGCAATAATTAAATGAAAAGTCTCACGGGCATGCACCTGCCTCCGACCGTAGGGAGTGGGACTGCCTTGCAGTTTTGGGTTAATAAGAA
>DAONFX010000061.1:0-83 GCA_035403825.1 Anaerolineaceae bacterium | reverse complement strand
TAATGCCGCTAAATGATTAGCGGCAATAATTAAATGAAAAGTCTCTTGGCAATGACCTACTCTCCCAGGGGGCTGCCCCCCAA
>DAONFX010000060.1:0-12636 GCA_035403825.1 Anaerolineaceae bacterium | reverse complement strand
CAGGGAGAATGACATTTTGTCATTCGGAGCGGACGCGAAGAATCTCACCTCTACAAAAAGCAGATCCTTCACTGAGTTCAGGATGACAGTATTTTTAGTTCAGGATGACAACATCGCTAGCTCAGGATGACATGAAAGCCAGAGCCCCTATTCGTACTTGAAGCGCGTGATGCCAACCGCAAAAAACACCAGCGCGAAGCCCAGCAGCACCGCGCACTCCTGCAGCACCCCGGCCGGTCCCTGCCCGCGCACCGCGATATCCAAAAAGCCCTGCATTGCCCAGTAGGTCGGCAGAGCCTGCGCAGCGTTGCGCAGCGCCGCGGGGAAGAGCTCGATCGGATACCAGCAGCCGCCCAGCATCGCCATCAGCATCCCAATCATCAACGAAAGCCCGTTCGCCTGCCCCTCACTCTTCACAAACGTGCCCAGCATCGTGCCCAGAGCCGAAGCCGCCAGCGTGAAAGACACCATCATCATCGCCAGGCCGGCCGGCGACTGCCCCCACTTCATCTTCATCACCAGAATGCCGAACACAATCAGAATGGTCATTTGCACCAGGGCGGTCAGCCCCTGCCCGAGGATCGTGCCGCCCAAAAAAGTTGCCTTGCTGGTCGGCGTAACCAACAACCGCCGCAGCGTCCCGTTGGCGCGTTCGTACGCGAACATCACCGATAGGCTGACAAGCGGAATGAAGACAAAGGTAATCATCTGCCCGGCGGTGGAGTTGGCTTTGGCATCGTATTCGATCGGGTCGGTCGTGCTGCCGACCACGCTTTGCAGCCGGTCCGGAGCCTCGGCAAGCAGTATCTGAGCCTGCTGGAATGCGCTGTCATAGAACGCCTGGCGCGCCGCGTCATCGGCGAAAGGCTGAAATTCTGCCGCGCGTTCTGTGCTCACCCGCGCCGCATCCGCCAGGCTGGCTATCCTGCTGGCTGCCAATTGTACAGCCTGCTCCACCGCCATGCCGTTCAGCGTATTTGGCTGTTTGCGCAGTTCCAGCGAGGCATTACCCGCCGTCAGCGCCCCGGCCGAGAAATCCGCGGGGATAATCAGCATCGCCGAGACTTTGAGCTGCTCAAAGTCCTTCAAAGCCTGGTCGTACTCGGTCAGCACCGGCTTCACCGCGCTGGAATGTCCCAGCTCCTCCACGAGCGCGCCCGAAAGCGTGCTACCAGCCTGGTCAACGACAGTCAGCACAATCCGCGGGTCGCTATTTTGGGTGGTACCGCCGCTGATGACGAAAATGAACACTACCGGCAGGATAATAAAGAACATCCATACCATTGGGCTTGTGAAGCGTATGATCGTATCTTTCTTCATGATGGCAAACAGTTTTTTCATCGCGCGCCTCACTTTCGCACCAATCCGCGCCGGCTGATCAGGATTGTCCCGAGCGCGTAAAGCAGCGCGCCCATGCTCATCAGCGCGGTGAGATGGGGTTGTATCGCGGCTAACTTACCGCCCATGGAAAGAATGCGAAAGCCCTCATTCGCCCAACTGTTGGGGGTAACCTTCGCTATGGTGCGCACCCACTCCGGCAGCATGTGCAGGTCGAAGAAGCTGCCGCCTATAATGCCGAAAAGAAGCGCGATAGCGGAACCGGTAATGGCAACCTGCCCGGGCGTTTTCAGCACGGCTGCCATCAGGATGCCCCAGCCCGAAGCGCCGAATGCCGCCGCCAAAATCAGCAGCGCGACAGCCGTTCCATCCCCCCAGGAAAGGCGGAACAGCAGCGAGGTTCCGCCGATTAAGATAAGCAGCTGCGCCGCCGAGGTGAGGAAGATGCCAAAACCTTTGCCACCCAGCACAAAGCCCGGATTGGTCGGCGAGATGAGCATTCGCGCCAGCGTCCCGGTTCTGCTTTCTACCAAAAGCGAGCGCCCCCCCATGGTCACGGTATACATCAGAAAGAACATTGCCATGCCCGGCGCGATATAGGCCAGAAGGTCAAATTTCGCTCCACTGCCTTCCACGGTGTTGGTGTTGAGCTTGATGGAAGGGCTGTCTTCCGTGCTCCCGACTACTTCCCGCCCCACCTCCGCGCCAAGCGCTGCAGCTTGCTGCGGCTGGATTGCGCCGGAAGCCAGCAGCTGACTGACAATCAGCGTGCCCGAAACCCGCCCGATTTCCACCTGATTCAAAAAGCTCTCCAGAATGGAGCGCGCGATGCCTGTGGACGTCGGTCGGGTCGGGTTTTCATAGAACTCCACCACAGGCACGTCTCCCCCGCTTTCCGGGCTGAAAATGCTCGCGGTAAATCCCTCCGGAACGATAATGGCCGCCGCAATCTGGTCCTCATCCACCAGGGCGCGCGCCGCAGCCGGGTCGGTCAGGATGTCCGCGGCGATGAGTTCGTTCAATTCCCTGGAAGTAAACACGTCCTCCAGAGCCTGCCCCAATTCCCCACTGTCCTGATTCACAATCGCCACAGAGATCTGGCTGATTCCGAGCTGCGTGGAGCCGGAAAAGCGGCCGGAGAGCGCCCCCATACCCAGCGTTAGCGCGAAAGGCGCCAGCAGCATAATTACCAGACCTGTCGGATCGCGGAAGATCAAGCGCAGGTCTTTAAGCGCGATAAGGAGAAGTTTGCGCAGGTTCATCGCATCAATCCCTTAAAGCCCGCCCGGTCAGATGCAAAAAGACCGCTTCCAGGTTCGGTTCGCGCATATCCACGGATTGGATTTTGATGCCCAGCTCGTTGGCGCGTGAAACCACCGGCGCGAGCAGCTCTTCGGCGACCGGCGTTACCAGCGCGACCGTATGGTCACTCGGGTTCGCCTGAAGAACTCCGCTGAGCGTTTTCAGGGCCTGCGCCAGGTGCCCGGAGTCCTCGTCTTCAGCAAGGTGCAGGATTAGGGTGTCCATCTCCCCGACTTTGGCGGTCAGCTCAGACTGGGTGCCCAGAGCAATCAGTTTGCCGTGGTCGATAATCCCGACCCGGTCCGAAAGCTCTTGCGCTTCTTCCATGTAGTGCGTGGTATACAGAATGGTCATGCCAGCTGCGTTCAGGGACTTGACCGAATCAAGGATTGCCCGGCGCGACTGCGGGTCGATTCCGACGGTCGGTTCGTCCATAAACAGCAGGCGGGGCTGATGCATCAACCCCACGGCAATGTTCACGCGGCGCTTCATCCCGCCGCTGTAGGTCTTGATGCGCTCTTTGGCCCGGTCAGCCAACCCGATTTGCTCCAGCAGCTCCTTCACGCGGGTTTTCAGCGCGCCGCCGGAGAGGCCGTACATTTCGCCCCAAAAATTCAGGTTCTCAAGCGCACTCATGTCGTCATACAGCGCAATTTCCTGCGGAACGACCCCGATCAGGCGCTTCACTTCCATCGGATCCCTGGTCACGGAATGTCCAAAGATGGTCGCGTCGCCAGCGGTTGGCGAGAGCAAGGTGGAAAGAATAGAAATTGTGGTGGTTTTGCCGGCTCCGTTCGGGCCCAACAGGCTGAAAATTTCACCTTCCTGAATATCGAAGGAAACATCGTTTACCGCGGTATTCTCACCGTATTTTTTCACAAGATTGTGAACTTCAAGAACAGCGCTCATGGATAGCCTCCAGGACCAAAGCATTGATGATTCGCATGGCATAATTTCTGATGCAACAGCCGCTTTGCTGTTAAGGAAATGGTTTTGTAAGTTATCAACCAACGAAGAAACACAGGCTGAATTAAAGGCAATCGCTCCTCAATCTTGATCAGGAAACAAAGAATGACGCGCTGATTATAGTTCCGGATCCTGGTCCAGCAGGCAGTAATAAGGATAGATTCCCTGGCTGGCGAGGCCTTCGAGGATATCGGGGCTCAGCATTTCCGCGGCATGGTAGTGCAGCCCAAAGCGGCGTTGAATCTCGGAAATCGAGCCGGCTTTGTCCGCTGCGCGAATGATTTCGTCGCATTTGCTCTCGTTGTAGGTCGTGCGCAGCGCCTGGCGGAACTCGTCCAAGAGCGCCTGCCGCTTGTGCGGGTCGGCGGGTAACGAGAAGCGCATGCCGGAATACTTGCGGTCGTAGGCTTCGCAAAGCTTCTCGGCGCTGAGCGCCGGGTAGGTGCCGCGGAAAACGACCATATCCATGTCCAGCTTTTTGCGCGGCACGGCAAGCGTCTTGGGGTAGCCCAGACTCAGGAGCAGCACCGGCGCGCTCAGCATGGGCAGCTTGTACATTTCCGCAACGGCGGGAATGCACTCCAGGATGGTGCCGACGAAGCAGCCGCCAATGCCGTACAGCCATGCCGAGCTTTCGATGCTCTGCGCGGCGCATACGATATCCTCTATGGCAATGAGGAAATGCCGGAAGCTTTTGTTGCAGGTGAAGGGCGCGTCCTTTTTGCGGCTGTAGACCGCCAGCTTGTGCCAGTCCAACAGGAATATCAGGTTCACCGGCGCCTGCGCGATAAAGCTTTGACCGCCGCAAAGCTGCGCCAGCTGCTGGTTCCTGAGCCGGTTTTTTTCAACGATGATGGAATAAGGCTGCAGGTTTCCACCAGTCGCACTGTTAATGCCCGCGGCAAGCACTTCATAGAGGATTTCCTCAGGAACCGGCTCCTCCTTAAAATTGCGCACGGATTGGCGCCCCTGCATCAACCCGACGGCCCAGTCCGCATTCTCTAAATCTCTTTGCATCCTTATACCTCGCTGCTTTACCACTTCTATTTTAATGGATAAAAGCAGTTCTTAGGGCAGCAATCACAATTACTCCCCCGAATTTACGCATTTATGCGGTCAGTTCCGGAATTATTGGAACACAAAAGCCTTATTCCACAGCGTCCCGGGAATATTTCTCGTCCAGTTTGGCCAGCAGAAAAGAAACCAGCCCGCCAGCCGCAAAGAGCAGCACGCATACGGCAATCATACCCAACCCATGCACGCCCGCGGGGATGATGGCCAGGGTTGAGCCGACGACGATGCCCAGGATTATGTGGTACATCAGCGCGTAATACTTTTTGAAAAGCCAGGATACCAGCCTGGCAAAGAGCAGCACACAGGCTGCGCCGCCCAGCACCAGGGGGATGATGACCCCAAAGTCCAGCCGGCTGATGCCGCTGGCCATGGGTTCGTACAAGCCGAGGTAAATCAGGAAATTTGAAGGGCTCATGCCCGGAACAACCACGCCCAGGCCAATCATCGCGCCGCTCAGCAGCCAGCTGCCGAAGTTTTGCACCATCTGCACGCTGCGGATTGTCTCCAGCCAGCGCATCAGGAAGAGTGTGCCCACCGCGACGGCTGCCAGCAAGCCCACATGCCAGCTTTTGCGGCCTTGTTTTCCGGAGGTTTTGATGAGCGAGGGGAAGGTGCCTGCGATGAAGCCGATGAAGAGCCAGGTGAATTGGGCCGCATAATGCCCGAACGCCCATTCAACGACCTTGGAAAAAGCCAGCACACCAAGAATCCCCCCAATCCCCACTGGCACAAAGTAAATCAGATTCTGGAGGAACTTTTCCCGCAGATTCCCAAGCCAGCGCATCAGCGGTTCGTAAATGCCAAACACCACCGCCAGAGCGCCGCCCGAAAGCCCGGGCGTGATAAATCCAATTCCGACCAGGACGCCTTTCAGCAGCCGTAGAATCCAATCTGCAAATGAGGTTTTTGGTCGGGTTGTCGTTTCGTTACTCATAGGTAGCTCCTGCGTGTGGTAGTTACAGCCCCCCAATTATAGCCCCAAGCGCCTGGTTGTTGTTTTCGGGTTTTGAAAACGGTTTTACACAAGAATGAGCCCGATGATCCAGACCAGCAAGACCGCCAGAATCACGCCGGCAAAACGGCCTGCCGCGCGCTTGTCTTGCGGATCTTTCCAGGTGTAGCGCCTGGAAAGCAGGATGATGAGGATGTTGACCAGGTATACCAACGGAATAACGCTGCTTACCAGGATGAAAATAAGCGGGTCCGCCATCTCGTTCCTGCCCAGGACGGCGTAGCCAATCATGGCAATCACCCAGATGATGCCGCCCAGATAACCCGGCGCGCTCTTTATCCCGTGCGCTTTACGCAAACGCGCGACAAATAGTCCGAGCAGCACAATCACCGCCAGGCAGCCGGCCAATAACCAAAACGCGCTCAATGCTGATCTCACAAGAATTCCCTCCGGGTATCTTTCGGATCTAATTATACACACTGCTTTCCCCTTCTACAGCCGCAGGGATAAAGATTGTATACGCACCTGAAATCAGGCTGGCATTATGCTACACTCATTGCACAAACTGCCAAATTATTTACGATTGCTCTCAAAGAGGCGACCAATGAACCAATTACCGGTAAAGAAATGGGTGTGTAATGTGTGCGGATTCTCCTCCGTCGGCGCAGAACCCCCGGATGAATGCCCGCAGTGCGGTACCGACCGCAACCACTTCGAAGAATTCCGCCCGGCTGGGAAACGATACCTGATTATTGGTGCCGGGATAGCCGGCGTCAGCGCCGCCGACGCAATCCACCAGGCCGAAGCCGAGGCCAAGGTAGTTTTGCTCTCCGATGAAACGGAACTGCCGTATTTTCGGATGAACCTCACCCGCTACCTGGCCGGCGAACTGGACGACAGCAAGCTGGACCTCCACTCCCGGGCCTGGTACCTGGAAAACCACATCGAACTGCACCTGAACAGCAAGGTGGTGGATATTGACCCGCACGCGCAGCGGGTTTTTTGCGCGGATGGGCGCAGCTACGATTACGACACGCTCATCCTGACCACCGGCGCGTCCCCCTTTGTGCCGCCTTTCCCGGGGGCAAATCTGGCGGGCGTGCAAACCCTGCGCACCCTGCACGACGCGAACAGCATCCTGGCTGTCTGCACCCGACCGGTAAATGTGGTCTGTATTGGCGGGGGGTTGCTCGGTCTGGAGGTAGCCGGCGCTATCTCCCGACGTGGAGCGCAGGTGAGCGTGCTGGAAAGTCTGCCCTGGCTGCTGCCGCGGCAGCTGGACCAGGCCGCCAGCCGAATCTTACAGGGAAAAATTGAAGCCATGGGCATCAAGGTTATCACCGGCGCAAAGACCAAAGCGCTGCTTGGCGCCGAACACGTGGAAAGCGTGGAGCTTGAAGACGGCGCCAGGCTGCCCGCCGACCTGGTAGTTATCAGCGCGGGTGTAAGCGCCAACCTGGAACTCGCGCGCAAAGCCGGGCTGGCCGTCAACCGCGGCGTGCTGGTCGATGATACTATGCGCACTTCCGACCCCCGGATTTACGCCGCCGGCGATGATACCGAGTATCAGGGCCGTATGTACGGCCTGTGGGTGCCCGCCAGGAACCAGGGCGCCATCGCGGGCTTCTCCGCGGCGGGCAAACCTGCCAGATTCGCTGGCGATCCGCCCTCCGCGCGCCTGAAAGTGCTTGGCATCGACCTGTTCAGCATCGGACAGATTACCCCTTCCGAAAGCTCGGACTTGCTGCTCGTGGACGAAAGCGGCGGCAGTTACGCCAGCTTCCTGTTCCGCGCCGGGGTCCTGAGCGGCTCTATTCTGCTGGGGGACGCTTCCCTGGCAGGTCCAGTCAAGAACGCGGTGGAATCACAAATGGATTTCAGCGCGGACCTGACACGCGGCATCAGCGCGGCCGAGTTTAAAGAAATGTTGAACGCCTGAACCCCGCAGCCGGAAAAATAAACAGGCAGAGGATTTCAAGTTCGTCTGCCTGTTTTTGTTTATGCAATTTCCATACTTCAGAACCGGCGTAAAGTGACCCCGGGGTGCGAGGAGCGGATTTCCAGCGCGCCCACAGGAAGGTGGTACAGTTGTGAAAGCTTATCCGCGGTCAGAAGATCCGTTGGGGTCCCAACAGTCACCGAACCACTGCCGTCCACCAGGACGGTCTCGTCACTGACTGCCAGGGCAATTTCCGGGTCGTGCGTGGTCATCAGGATGGTCGTGCCGTCCCTGCGCAAATCGGAAAGCGTCTGCATCAGCCGGAATTTGTTACCCAGGTCCAAGTGCGCGCTGGGCTCGTCCAGCAAAAGCACGCGCGGTTCCTGCGCCAGGGCGCGCGCGATGAGCACCAACTGCCCCTCCCCGCCGCTAAGCTGGTCCACATACGCGCCGGCAAGCTCCGGGATGCCCGCGCGGGCCAGCGCCTGACGCGCCGCCAACTCATCATTTTCTCCCGGCGCGCCAAACAGCGCCAGGTGCGGCGCGCGGCCGAACAGGACGTATTCCAACACCGTGTAGGAATAGGGCTGGCGCTCGGTCTGCGGCACCAAAGAGACGCGCCGGCCCAGTTCCGCGCGGGAATACACTTGCAGCGGGCGGTTTTCCAGCAGCACCTGCCCGGCTGAAGGCTGCAGCCAACCCAAAGCCATGTAAAGCAGGGTTGTTTTCCCGATGCCGTTCGGACCAAGAATAACAGAAAGCGTCCCGCGCCGAAGCTGGTAATTCAGGTCGCTGAAAATCGGCCTGGCTTGGGAGTACCCGAAGGCAACATGGTCAAAGCTCAGCAAGTTAACGCTCAACTGCGCACCTCCTTGCCCAGGCCCCGCGCCATCAAGAGGATAAATATCGCCGCCCCCAGCAGCGAGGTCAGGATGCCCAGCGGGATTTCCCCGGCCATCAACATGCGCGCCAGGTCGTCGCAAATTACGCCAAACGCCCCGCCCAGCAGGATGGCAGCCGGCAGGTTGCGGCGCGTATCCGACCCGACCAGACGCCGGGCGATGTGCGGGATAATCAAACCAATCCAGCCGACCATCCCCGCCACGGAAATAATCGCTGAAGTGGCCAGGACCGCCGCAATCATCATCACGAGCCTCTCCCGCCGCGGCGCCGCACCGAGCGAGAACGCCGTGGTCTCATCCAAGGCCAGCAGGTTCAGCCGCCAGCGGAAGGCAAAAATTACCGTCAAACCCAGGAAACAGGCAGGCAGGACCGCCAGGAATTTGGTCCAGGTAATGCTCGCCAGCCCACCCAGCATCCAAAAGGTAATCTCAGGCAGTTGGCGCAGCGGGTCAGCCAGATATTTGACGATGCCCAGACCGGCGGAAAAGAGCGCCGAAACCGCAATGCCCGCCAGAACCAGGCGCAGCAGCCAGCTCCCCACGCGGATGCGCCGCGCCAGCAGGTAGGAGAAGCCCAGCCCTGCGAACGCGAAAAGCGCCGCCATCCCCTGTACCAGCGCGGCGGAAGCTGAAAAGAACACAATCGCGAGCGCTGCGCCAAAGGCCGCCCCCTGGGAGACTCCCAGAAAGCCGGGCTCGACTAGAGGATTGGCAAATATCATCTGAAAGACCGTCCCTGAAGCCGCCAGAACCATGCCCAGCAGCAAGGCGGTCAGCAGGCGCGGCAGGCGCACGTTGACCACCAGCAGCTGCGCGAGCAGGTTTTCCCGCAGTTGGCTGAGGCGCAGAAAACCCACCTGGGGGTAGCGCCCCAAAAAGACTGACAGCGCCAGCAGCAGGACGAGGGCGGCAACCAGCACAGCCCACACCCATTTCTTCCGGGCGCGGTCGGGGCGGGCTTTCAGAAGCGAAGCATCTTCGTTCAATCGATATCACCCTGGGTAATCGGCAGGAGGTTGGCATCGTATGCAGCCGCATCCATGCCGTAGGCGGACTGATAGAATTCGCGCGCGGACTGCAAGACGTCCACCTGACCAAACTCAGCGGGGTGCAGGCGGAAAGCCAGCCACTTCAAGCCCAGCAGCCAACGGGTGTCCGGCTGATCCCAGCTGTAGACATCCTTGGGGAAGCCGAACAGCTTCCCATCTTTCACCGCGCGCAGCTGCTGCCACTGGGCGTCCTGCTTCAGCGTGGCAGTGACTTCGCTTGGGTCCTTATCATAAGATATCACCAGAATCACTTCCGGGTCCCACACGGCAACTTGCTCAATGGTAACCTGAGCCCAACCCTTGCCCGGGTTGGCGTCTTTCCAGACCGGGCTGCCGCCTGCCAGTTCCACGATTTGGGTCTGCATCCAGCCCGCCGGCGGCACGCTGAATGCCACCGCGCCGTCCGCGTCGGCATACTGAAGCACGAGCACGCTTGGTTTCGCGGCAGTTGCGGGGATTTTTTGATTGATTTCGTCTACCGCCCCCTGGTACAGCTGGATAAGCTCCTGCGCGCGGGCGTCGTTGCCAAAAATCTGACCGAGCACAGCCAGGTCGCGCGCGTACTGCTCCGGAGTTTCAAAATCCAGATAAATGACGGGAATATTCAGCGCTTCGATGGGGGCGCCGTATTTCTCAGCCTGCGAGCTCTTCAGGAGCACCAAATCGGGCTCGGCGCTGACGAATTGCTCCACGCCGGCGTCGCGCTTCAGAAACGCTTTTTCGGCGTAATGCGGGTCCAGGAGCTTTATGAAATTAAGGTCACCCTGGACAGCGTCCTCAAAGGCGACAACGCGCTCTTTGGCTTCCGGGAACATATAGAGCGCGTCCAGGATCATCAGCGAGGCTTTGCCCGTCACCGCAATGCGCTGGGGAAGCTTTTCGAGCTTCACTTCCCGACCCAGGGCGTCGGTGATGACGATGGGGACGGCTGTCTGAGGCGCCTGTGTTTGGACGGCTTGAGAACAGGCTGATAAGAGCAGGGTGAACAGAAGAAAAATGGTGCAGAGACGTTTCATGAAATACTCCTTTAAATTTGGTTTTGCTGTGTGTCAATCAGAAAGGCAAGGATACTTTGAATTTGCATCTGCCTGAATCGCCGCACTTGCGCTTCGAAATCCGAACCCGTCAGGTTAAGCTCGCTTTGCGCCTTCAGCCAGCGCCGCGCGGCTTTGATTTGCTCTTCGTATATCACTCCGCGTTCTTCAGCGCTCAGTTCGGGGAAGAAAAGGAGCTTGGCAAACCATTCCTGCCGGAATTCCCGTGGGGAAGGCACCGGAGAACGCAGCCAGCGCGAGAAGACCGCCTCACCTTGAGCTGTGAGCGCGAAAACTTTGCGGGCAGGCGCATTTTCACCGCTTTCCAGCTGCGCGGAGATCAGGCCGTTCTGTTCGAGCTTGTTCAACCCGGCATACAGCCTGCCCGGTTTCACCTTCCAGATGATACCCAGGTTCTTGTCCCAGTTTTGCAGAATGTCGTAGCCGTACTGGGGTTTTTGCTTGAGCAAACCCAGCAGGGTGTATTCCAGATGGAGGGGGAGCGCCGCTCGGGGTGACATACCAAATCCTCACTATTCAATCTATGAATAGCAAGGATTTTATCACATTCTCAAGCCAGGCGGGGGAAAATTGGATTAAATTGCAACAGGAGTTTTTCCATGCCGGGATATCAGCGCCGGAATGCCTGCTGGTACACCGAAAGTACGCGCTCGCGCGCCAGAGGATGCTCCACAATCGGCAGTGGATAGTCCACCCCGAGCCGGCAGCCAGCCGCCCCCTTCAGTTCCGCGGGCATTTGCCAGGGCGTATGGATGGTGCGGGTCGGTACGCCCGCCAGCTCCGGCACCCAACGGCGCACATATACTCCCAGCGGATCAAATCTGAGCCCTTGCAAAATAGGGTTAAATACCCGGAAGTACGGCGCAGCGTCCGTGCCCGTGCCGGCCGTCCATTGCCAGCCGCCGTTGTTGGAAGCCGGGTCGCCGTCCACCAGCTGGCGCATGAACCACGCCTCGCCTTCCTGCCAGTTGATCAGCAGGTGTTTGACCAGAAAAGAGGCTGTGATCATACGGGCGCGGTTGTGCATCCATCCCAGGCTTGCCAACTGGCGCATGCCGGCATCCACCACCGGGTAGCCCGTGCGTCCGGATTGCCAGGCGGCCAGGTCCTGCGGGGCCTGACGCCAGCGGATGTTCTTGCCCGCCGGCACAAAAGATTCGGCCAGCACGCGCGGAAAGTGGTACAGGATAGACAGGTAAAACTCGCGCCAGAGCAGTTCGTTCAACCAGATCTCCGCTCCGGCGCGGGCGCTTTCGTTTGGCGCGCTATAGCTTGCCCCGCGCGCGGCCTGGGCGGCCTGCCGGGCGGAAAGCATGCCAAAACGCAGATAAGGGGAAAGCCCGGAGCTGCCCTCCAGGTCCATGCGGTCGCGGTCCTCTTTGTAGTCGTAGATTGGTCCGTCCAGGAACGCGTCCAGGCGGCGCTGAGCTTCCTGTTCGCCGGCCGGGAAGCTGGCAGGGGCAGGCAAGTCCGGCAGGTCCGCGGAGGGGAGAGCGGGCAGCGGGGGCAGGGAACGGGGGCTGGGCAAGTTGGCGGCAGGCAGCGGAAGGGCTTTCCAGGCGCGGCTGAAGGGGGTAAAGACGGTGTAGGGCGTGCCGTCGGCTTTGAGCACAGACCCGAGCGGGTGCGCGCCTGCGCCGGGGAGCAAGCTGAGCGCAGTGCGGCTGCCGACCAAACGGTCGCGTTCGCGGGCGTAAGGCGAGGCGTCCTCTTCCGCGAAAATAGGCAGCCCGCCCAATTCCTGCGCCAGGCGCGGCAGCTCCTCGGTCGGGTCGCCTCTGCGGATGAGCAGTCCGGAGCCGAGCGCGTGCAGGTTTTCCGACAGCGCGCGCAAACCGGCGAAAAGAAAGGCCTGCCGGCGCTCGGCCGGCCTGGCAAGCAAGGCAGGGTCCAGGACAAAAACCGGCACAAAGGCGCCGCCGGCTTCGAGAGCGGCTTGGAGGGCAAGGTTGTCCGTCAGTCGTAAATCCCGGCGAATCCACCAGATGGCCATGGGCGTCCTTTCAGGTTGAGCTTACTGCGTGTGTTAATTTTACCCGAGGGGCATTCTATTTCGGGT
>DAONFX010000059.1:7914-12895 GCA_035403825.1 Anaerolineaceae bacterium | reverse complement strand
TTTGCTTCCAGAAATTAAACATCGCTGGAGCGGCTTGATATAATAGAGATGAGCGCGCGAGCACTCCGAAACAGGAGAAGAGCCGGCATGGCACAAAAAATACTCGGTTACATCCAATTGGTTTGGACCTGCGATCACTGTGGAACGCAAAATCCCGGCGCCATAAAATCCTGTACCAGCTGCGGCGCTCCTCAACCACCAGACGTGCAGTTCAGCAAGGTGGACCCCGAAACCTTTGACTTCATCAAGGACGAAGCCCTTATCCGCATGGCGCAGAGCGGACCGGACAAGCACTGCCCCTACTGCGGCACCCGCAACCTGTCCGAAGCGCAGCGCTGCATCCAGTGCGGCAGCGACATCACGGTTGGCGCCAAGGTGCGCGAAAGCGGCAGCATCCTTGAAAAACCCACTCCCCCCCAGCCCAGCGCCCCAGCGCGCAAACTCTCCCCCGTTGCGCTGATTTTGCTTATCGTCGGGATAGGCTTGCTCTGTGGGCTGATGTTTCTGTTCATCAGCAAGCTGACCCGTACGGACCAGGTCAGCGCGTTGGTCAGCGGCGGAACCTGGCAGCGCAGTCTGCAAATTCTGGCGTACCAGCAGGTGAGCGAAAGCGATTGGGAAAGCGCAGTTCCGTCCGGCGCGCAAATTGAAAGCTGCAGCATGCAGTACCGCTATGATTCCGACACGCCGCGGGCGAACGCCACCGAAGTATGCGGTGAGCCCTACACCATCGACACCGGCACCGGTATCGGGCAGGTGGTGCAAGACTGCGTTTATCGGGTCTACGAGAATTACTGTACCTATACCAGCCTGGACTGGGTGCCAATCGATACGCTGGTAGTTTCCGGACAGGACCTGAACCCCTACTGGCCTTCTACCGCCCTGAGCGAAACCCAACGCTACGGCACACAGGACGAGCGTTACACGATTACCTTCCTTTCCGGCGCGGATACCTACACGTACACCACCTCGGACGCCGACCTGTACATGCTGGCGCAGCCGGGCAGCGCCTGGACGCTGGAAGTGAACCAGTATGGTTCGGTTGCCTCGGCGGAGCCCGCGCGGTAAACGAATGCTTTCCTGCCTGTCGCCGGAAATTGACTCCCTGTAATCATTAGCCTTTGCGGGCGAGTTTTTTTATCCCATAGTGAGCGAAAAGAGGGCCTCCAAAGCCGCCTCGCAGCGTTATTTTCCCCCATGCTTAGGCCCTGGTCGAAAAACCAATGGAAACAGGGCAGGCTTAACTTCACGCCGGTGCAAATGCATAGGCTGCCCCACAGCTCAGGCGCTGTGCAAAAAAAGACGAGGCTGTCCAAATATGAACAGGTTTTTCTGTGTAGACAGTCCTAAGTGGGAGGGTTTGCCTGGCTCCGATCTCGTTTTGATAGCGCAAATCCGCGAACGCCCAGAAAAAAGGGCACGCAGTGGGAGAACCAAAGGGGCTGTCCGACTTTTGGGACAGCCCGTCTGCGGTGTTCTGCAAGCTTACTGATGCCCGGAGACCAGCAGCCAGTCACTGCCTTTCTTAAAGGCGTAAACCGGTTTCCACGCCAGCCCGAAGAGCTCCACGACGATATCCTTTTTGAGCGGTGCGACGCTTACCTCGCGAATGGTACCCGCGGACTGCGTGCCTTTGGCCTGATAATCCTTAATCTCCTTCTCCATCTTCGCGTCCAGGTCCGCCAGTTCAGCTTCGTATTTGCGGATCATCTCCTCGGACTCTTGCACGTTGGCTTTGGCGGTAGCGGTCATGCGCCGTTTGCTCATGGAGGAGCTCAAATTGCTCTTGCGCCCGGTGAAGAGTTTCGCGACGTTTTCCAGGCCCTTGATGGTCTCTTCCCCGCGGCGCTGCTTGAGGACGGTCTGGTCTTTCTCCAGCTCCAATTCTTCGCGCAGCTTCTTATCCTCGATGGTCTTTTTCAGTTTGGCGTACTTGTCGCGGATTTTTTCCACGCCTTCCGAACTGCTGCCGCTGCTGGCGGCAGCGCAGCGCGCTTCGAAAGCTTCCCGGCTTTCCCCGGGATGGGAGACCAGCTTGAGGGTGTCGTTGCTGAAAAGTTTGAGGGTTTGCGAGCGGTAGACCCATTCGACGAAATCCCTGGACAGCGTGTTGATGTTTTGCTCGTCATCCAGCGGATAGACCAGGTCCCCAAAGCTGGCGTTCGGGAGCGGGCTGCTGTCCAGCGCGGAACTATCGATTGGTTCGCTCAGGTAATCCTCCCAGCGCACCAGCCCGCGGCCTTCCAATTTGGGGATTTGCACGCTGATTTTGGTCTGCGTGTCCAGGTTGTAGGTGCGGTTGGCAAAGTAAACCGTCGCCTGCCCCAAAAGGACCGGCTGGTAATGGTAAAGCGGGTTCGCGGCTGTGCCGCCCAGCTGCGTGCTGGCTTCCCGCAGGGCTTCGGAGAGGTTGCGGTTGAAGGGCAGGTAGTGCACAGCCACCCTGGAGGACAGGCGCGGCTCCACGCTCAGGCCCGGCTGGTCCTCCCTGGCTCCGCCTTTCACTTCCGCGGCGGTAATACCGGCTGGAGCGCTGGCTGTACCGCTCGCGGCGGTGGAGGCAAGCACCGCTTCCGCGCCGACCATGCGGTTCAGGTCGTCCAGCTTGTTGCGCGTGATTGGGCCGGGCAGGTAGTTCATCGCCCAGCGCGTGGTGAACACCAGCGGCGCTTTGGCGTGCACGTTGTGCAGCACGAAGACGCGTTTGCCCAGCGCTGAGATGGTTTTGTCGAAATAGCTGCGGTCCAGCCCACCGGTCAGGCTGTCCAACCCGTCCAGCAGGCGCTGTTTATCCTGGTCGGTTTGCAGCTTGCCGATGATCCAGGTGCCGGTGTTGGAGAGCGCTTTGTAGTCCAGGTCGATGGGGTTTTGGGTGGCTAATACCAGGCCCACGCCAAAGGCGCGCGCCTGTTTGAGCATACGCAGGATGATGGGCTTGCTGGGCGGCGAGGCAATCGGGGGCAGGTAGCCCACGATTTCATCAAAGTACACCAGCGCGCGCAGGTTGGTCGTACCGGATTGCGTGCGCATCCAGGTTTCAATTGCGGAGTAGAGCAGGGTGATGAAGAACATGCGCTCTTCATCCGCCAAATGTGCCAGGTAGAAGATGCTGTGGCGGGGTTTGCCGTCGGGGGAATAGAGGAATGAGCCGATATCCAAAGGCTGACCCTGCAGCCAGCTTTCGAAGGCCGGGGCGGCCAGAAAGTTGTTCAGCAGCATCGCCAGCTCAAAGCGGTCGTTTTCCGGGTAGAACTTGGATACCGGGAACACGCCCAGCTTTTCGAAGGGCGGGTTTTGGGTTTGGAGAATCAGGCTTTCCAGGTCCAGGTCCTTGCCGGCGCTCCAGGAATTCTCGAAGATGTTCGCGAGCAGGATGTGTTCGCGCGAGCGCACGGGGTCGATGTTCTTGAAGCCGACCAGCTCCAGCAGCGCGGTGACCGTGCTGGCGATGTTCTCGCGCAGCATTTCCTTGTTTTCGTTCCAGCTGATATCCGGGCACTTGAGCGAGGAGAGGATGCTGACCGGGATAGCGGAGTCCGAGCCGGGGGTGTAGATGGCGTAATCGACCGCCTTCGCCAACTTCTCGATGCGGGCTTTGTCGATGCCCCAATCCGAGAGCCCCTTGGACCAGGAGGCTGAGGCGTCCTCGGCGGCCTGCTGGACGGTTTTGCCTTCCCGCGCGGCGGCATCCGTGTCAATCCAGGGCGCAAAATCGGAGGGCAGCAAGCTTGGGAAGTGCAGCAGGTGGTTGGTCAGGTCGCCTTTGGGGTCGATCAGGATGGCGGGGATGCCCTGCAGGGCGGCTTCCTCCAGGAGGATGATGCCCATACCGGTCTTGCCGGAGCCGGTCATGCCGGTGATGACCGCGTGAGTGGTCAGGTCGGTTGGGTCGTAAAAGACGGGTTTGTCCTCCAGGGCAAGTTTGGAAACGAGGTCGTACTGGCGCCCGAAATAGAAATCTGAACCGTTGATATCCATAGCGCAGCTCCCATGATTGGTTTATTGGCTAAGTATACTGCAAACGGGCAGGGGAGATAGGCGTTTTTGGGGGGATGGATGGAAAGCAAGCTGCAGGGGCAAGGCATCAGTGGCACGCCAGACCGAGGACATGCAGGGTAAAATTAGGCTTTGGGCGCCGGAGGAGCCGGCCGGGAGAGGAGCAGGTATGTTCAGACCAATGCGGAGAGTAGCACAGCAGCTTCCGGAGGGTGAAGCGCTTGAGATTTTGAAAAACGGCAGTTCGGGCGTGCTGGCGGTCGCGGGGGATGAGGGCTACCCGTACGCAGTGCCGCTGAGCTACGCGTACTCTGAGGGCAAGCTGTTCTTCCACGTGGCGCGCTCCGGGCATAAGCTGGACGCAATCGCGCGCAATGACAAGGTCTCGTTTTGCGTTGTCGCGCAGGACGAGGTGGTTCCGGAGAATTTTACGACGCGTTACCGCAGCGTGGTCGTCTTCGGCCGGGCAAGGGTGCTGATGGATGATGCGGAGAAGCGCCGCGCGCTGAGGCTGCTGGTGGAGAAGTATTCGCCGGGGTTCCTCGCGGAAGGGGAGGACGAAATCACAAGTGCCTGGGAGCGCTTCCACGCGCTGGAGCTGCGGATTGAGCACATGACCGGGAAAGCGGCCAAGGAGCTGATAGCGGCAGCCATGTAGTCGTTGTGGAGAGGCATCCTGTGGCAGCGCCTTTGCCTCACCAAAAGCACATGCCAAGGATACTGCGCCCTTATCACGGGATTATTCTCACGGATCTCAGGAGCGTCCTTTGCTGATGTTTGGAGACCTGGCGGTCGGCCTCCGCGCGCGGTCGGGAGGCCGGCGCGATCTCAGGGTATCAGGATGACAACGGATTCGTCATTGCGAACCGTTTTGCCGTTAAAACCATAACCTTTTCATTTCTGACTCTCAGGCAAAACGGTGCGGCATAGCGGAGCACCCCTTGTGGGATCTGCCTTTTCTTGATTAGCTGGGAGATCGCTTCGT
>DAONFX010000059.1:0-7814 GCA_035403825.1 Anaerolineaceae bacterium | reverse complement strand
GCCATGCATAGTGGGTGAAATGTCGATTGATTAACATATCGGGAGATCGCTTCGTTCCTCGCGATGACGAATGAAATGCTCTCTCCGGTCTCCTGACCCCGATAGAACAAGGTGTTGGAAAAGATATTCCTTCGCTGATGACCCGTACCTGTAAGGGTATCAGGATGACAACGGATTCGTCATTGCGAACCGTTTTGCCATTCGCTCTTGAGCCTATGCCTTCCTTGGCTCTCAGGCAAAACGGTGTGGCAATCTGCACGAAACTTGGGTCAAAATTACACTCTATGAAGCAATGGGAGAATTATTTATCGACTACGGCCATGCATAGTGGGTGAAATGTCGATTGATTAACATATCGGGAGATCGCTTGGTGCCTCGCGATGACGAATGAAATGCTCCTGCTGATCTCCGAGACCATGCTAAAACGAAAGCCTTCCCATCCCGTCCAAGCTTATTCACGCTGTGTCTCGCTATTACGCCTCCGCTGCGATAAACTCAAATCAGCAGGCCTTTTTCATCGCCTTAAGGAGCGCCAAAATGCCGATCAGGATTAAGAGAATCTATGAGGGCTACAACCCGCAGGACGGTTGGCGTGTCTTGGTAGACCGCATCTGGCCGCGCGGCGTCTCCAAAGCCGCGGCCCGCCTGGATGACTGGCGCAAGGACCTGGCGCCCAGCACAGAGCTGCGCACCTGGTTCTGTCATAAGGTGGAGCTTTTCGATGAATTCAGCAAACGCTACCGCGCTGAGCTGGACGAAAACGCTTCCGCGCAAACCGCCATCCAGCAAATCCTGGAAAAAATCCGCAGGGGGCAGGTGACTTTGCTCTACTCGGCCAAAGACACCGAGCACAACCAGGCCGTTGTGCTGTCCGCCTACCTGAATGAAAAAGCATCCAGGGAGTGAGCTTGCTGTTCCTCCCAATCAGCCGCCCGGCCGCCCACCCAGTCCTGCACGAGCCCAGCCCGCCAGGCTTGCGTTTTTCACTTTTCTGGTATAATCTCAAACTGTGACTGGTCCGGTGAGCGGTTCGCGCTGCTTGCCAGGAGACTTGCATAAATTCTTTCAGGAGCAGACGTCATGTCTTTAAACCAAACCGAAAAAACCGAAATCATCAAGAAGTACGAACGCCAACCCGGTGATACCGGCTCGCCTGAGGTGCAAATTGCCCTCCTGACCACCCGCATCACCCAGCTTACCAACCATCTGCGCGCCAACCGCCATGATGAAAGCTCGCGCCGCGGGCTGCTCAAACTGGTCGGTCAGCGCCGCCGTTTGTTGGCCTATCTTCGCCAGAAGGATTACGATCGTTTCCTCGCCATCACCGAATCACTCAACATTCGGAAAAAGTAGTCAGCTACCGTTTTCCCACGGCGACCCAACCGCGCAGCTTGGTCCGCAGGCAGTACAGCCTGCTTGCGGACCTGAACTGACGCGGTTATTATTGGATTAAACAAACTATGCCAGTCGGGTATTGAAAGGTGATCATCAGATATGACAATCAGCTTTCAGTCCCTGTACTGGCGCAACCAGTCGAAAGGACACTATGAAACCTCAAGCTATTTATTTTAAGACCCTCCTGGGCGGCAAAGAACTGACCTTTGAAACCGGCAGGCTTGCCCGCCAGGCCGGCGGCGCGGTCACTTTGCGTCAGGGCGATTCCATCATCCTGGCCGCGGCCACCATGGGCGGCGTGCGTGAAGGCACGGATTTCTTCCCGCTGACCGTAGACTACGAAGAGCGTATGTACGCCGGCGGACGCATCCCCGGCTCTTTCTTCCGCCGCGAAGGCAAACCCAGCACGGACGCGACCTTGATCGCCCGCCTGACGGACCGCCCGCTGCGCCCGCTCTTCCCCGAAGGCATGCGCAACGAAGTGCAGGTCGTTTTGATGTCGCTCTCCGCGGACACCGAAAACCAGCTGGATATGCTGGCCATTAACGCCGCTTCGGCCGCGCTGATGATTTCGGATATCCCCTTTGGCGGACCGGTCGGCGCGGTGCGCATTGGCTGCGTGGACGGCAAATTGGTCGTCAACCCCTCGATTTCCGAGATGGAAATCTCGACGCTCGATTTGCGCGTTGCCGGCACCCGCGAAGCCATCCTGATGGTGGAATGCGGCGCGCAGGAAGTCAGCGAAGACCTGATGGTGGAAGCGCTGCAGCTTGCCCACCAGGAAATTCAGGGCGTCGTGGAACTGCAGGAACGCATGGCGCGCGAAGTTGGCAAGCAGAAAAAGGAAGTGGAACTGAAAGTTCTGGACCCCGAACTGATTAGCCAGGCCCGCGCAAGCGTTGAAACCCGCCTGAAAGCCATCCTGGACCAGCCTTACAGCAAAGAAAACATGTACGGCGGCACCGCCGAACTGCGCAAGACCTACCTGGAAGAAGCTGCCGCTGGCGCGGAGCTGACCCCCGAGCAGAGCGCCGCTTTCGGCGCCGCCTTTGACGCAGCCGAAAAAGCCATCGTGCGCGACAGAATCCTGTACGAAGGCAAACGTCCCGATAACCGCAGCATCAACGAGATTCGCGAAATCACCTGCGAAGTGGATATCAGCCCGCGCGCGCACGGCTCCGGCCTGTTCACCCGCGGCGAGACCCAGGTGCTCACCCTGGCGACCCTGGGCACACCCAAGGAAGCCCAGGAACTGGACAACCTGGTGGAAACCGAATCCAAGCGCTACATGCACCACTACAACTTCCCGCCCTACAGCACCGGCGAAGTGAAACGCCTCGGCGGGCAGTCCCGCCGTGAAATCGGGCACGGAGCTCTGGCGGAACGCGCCCTCGTGCCGGTCATTCCGGATGAGAAGAGCTTCCCCTACACGCTGCGCCTGGTCTCGGAAGTGCTCGCTTCCAATGGCTCGTCTTCGATGGCGTCCGTATGCGGTTCCACCCTGGCGCTGATGGATACCGGCGTGCCGATTAAGGCGCCTGTTTCCGGCGTCGCCATGGGCTTGATTAAATCCGACGAGCGCTATGTCATCCTGACCGACATCCTCGGCGCGGAAGACCACCTGGGCGACATGGACTTCAAGGTTGCTGGCACGCGTGAGGGCATCACCGCGCTGCAAATGGACATCAAAATCACCGGTATCACCCCCGGGATTATGGCAGAAGCCCTGGAACGCGCCCGCGCAGCCCGCTTCAGCATCCTGGATATTATGCTCGAGACCATTGCGGTCCCGAATCCGAACCTGAAACCGCACGCTCCGCGCATCGAGACTGTCAAGGTCCCCGTGGACAAAATCGGCGCGATTATCGGCCCTGGCGGCAAGAATATCCGCGCGCTGCAGGAAGAAACCCATACTAAGATTGATATCGACGATGACGGCACAGTGTACATTGCCTCTACGGACGGCGTGGGCTTTGAACAGGCCAAGGAACGCATCCTCAGTATGGTGGAAGTGCCGGAAATCGGCAGGATTTATACCGGCAAGTGCGTACGCGTCACCGATTTTGGCGCTTTCATTGAAATTCTGCCCGGAATCGACGGCATGGTGCATATCTCCCAACTCGCCAGCGAACGCGTGAACAAAGTTGAAGATATCGTCCAGCTGGGCGATGAACTTTCTGTGATGGTTACCGATATCAGCCCGGAAGGGAAAATCCGCCTCAGCCGTCAGGCCCTCCTGGAAGGCTGGAGCGTGGAAGAAGCCCGCGAACACGATAACGCCAACCGCAAGAAGAGCTCTTCCGGCGGGTCTGGTTCCGGCGGCAGCCGCGGCGGAAGCCGGGGCAGCGACCGGGGAGACCGGGGCGGCGACCGCGGAAGCTTCAACCGCAGACGCTAAGCTTTACTTGCTCAAAACGATACTGGCTGCCATTTGGCAGCCAGTATTTATTTTGTCCAAGCAAGCCCGTCAGCGCGCCAGGCGGTTGCGCCGCGGAAAGAGGCTACAGCATTTTGTAGCGGTCGAGCGCGGTATACAGAATCATGTTCACCAATTCGGTATGGTCAATACCGGCCGCGGCGGCTTCTATCACCAGGTCGGAAATGACCGGCGTGAGGCCGGGCAGCGGATTGATTTCGAGGATGTAGGGCTTGAAGTTGTCGTTGACGTCCAGGCGGAAATCCACGCGCGCCACGTCCAGCGCGCCAGTCACGCGGAAAACCGCCGCCGCCAGCCAGTTCAACTCATCCACCATTTCTTCGTCAAGGGGCGCAGGGCAAAGGTAGGTCAGGTCGGCTGCCAGGGCGGTCTTCAGGCGGTTCGCGTAAACCCCATCCGTAAGCAGGTAGGGCTTCAGGTCCACCTCCATAGGCGGCATAAAGTGCAGGCCGGCCTGGATGCGCTGCGCGTCTTCGTTGACCGGGATGCGCCGGGCAACCGGGCCAATCAGGTTCCCGACCATGCCAACTGTAATTTCGCGCCCCTCGATGAACTTCTCGACCAACGCAGACTGGTGGTAGGTTCGAAGGATGAACTCCAGCTGTTTGCGCAGTTCATCCTCGTTATGCACGATGGAGTCATAGCTGATGCCCATACCCGTGCCTTCGCGGCTGGGCTTTACGAAAAGTGGGAAAGTCATGCCCTCGTCCAACGGCTCGTCCAGGCGTTCAAAGGATTGAAACTCCGGTGTGGGCAGCCCGTGCCAGGCCAGAATGCGCTTGGTCATCGATTTATCCAGGGTCAGGGCCAGGCAGAGCACCTTGGAACCAGTATAGGGGATTTGCAGCTTTTCCAGGATGGCGGGGATTTGCGCTTCGCGCGAGTCCCCGTAGTGCCCTTCGCTGATGTTGAAGCAAATATCGGGTTTATACTCCCGGACAGTATCAATGATGCTCTCGTCCGCTTCCAGGAATATGGCTTCGTTGCCTTTACTGCGGATTGCTTCGCAAATTGCCTCAACAGTGAATTCAGAATCGAGGTCATCCCACTTGTCAAAAGAAGCGCCCTCAAGCTGAGGGGCGTTTTTCTTCAGGTTTGCCAGAACAGCAACACGAAAATTTCTCATCGAGAATAAACAACTCCGAATAAAGTAATGATATGAACGCCGCAATTATAACATCGCAGCGCACAAAAAAAGCGCGGTCTACCCAGGGATTTCAGGCAGACCGCGCGGAAAATGATACTTACGATTCAACCGCAATCATTTTGGCATCTTCTTCTTCCGCCCGGGCAATGCCGCGCTCCACGTTCACGCCGCGCAGCATCAGGATCCCTGCCCCAAAGAAGACGACGAGCGAGACGATCCCCCAGCGGCCGCTGCCGGTAAGTTGGCTGATGACCGCCATGGTAGCGGGTCCGATGACCGTATTAAATTTCTCCGAGATGCTGAAAAAGCCGTAAAATTCTGCGCTCTTGCTCTTGGGCATCAATTTGCCCACCAGCGAGCGGCTGAGGGCCTGACTGCCGCCCTGCACCATGGCTACCCCAAAGCCCAACACGTAGAAATGCCATTCCTTGGTCATGAAGTACCCGGCAATCGCGACGACAGAGTAAATCAACAGGCTGATGGTGATGGCCTTTTTATTGCCCATCTTTTTGGCAAGTTTGCCGAACAAAATCGCGAATGGCGCGGCGACAAACTGCACCATCAGGAAGGTGCCCAGAATGGTGATGGTGCTGAAGCCCAGGTCCGTGGCGAAAGCCGCCGCCATGGTGATAATGGTGCCGATGCCGTTGGCGTACACCAGGAAAGTGAGCAGGAACCAGAATAAATCTTTGAATTTTTGGATTTCCTTGAATGCTGTCGTAAATCGGGTGATACTGACCTTCCAGACATTCTTCCCAAGCTCACCGACTTCCGCCATGCGCGCAGGTTCCTGCACGTGGCGGAAGAGGGGTATGGAGAAGACTGCCCACCAAAGCGCCACGCTGGCCAGGCTCAGACGCATCCACAACATGGTAGCGCCGCGTTCGCCCAGGTTCGGTGTAAGTTTTGGTCCGAGGAAAATCATGACCACGTTCACCAGCAGCAGGATGCCGCCGCCGATGTAACCCATAGCGTACCCGCGCGAAGAAACCTGATCGATTTCATCTTCATGCGCCACGTGCGGGAGGAGTGAGTCGTAGAATACAAGTGAGCCAGCAAAGCCGATAGTGCCCAGGATGTACAGTATGCAGCACAGCAGCCATTCCTCCGGCTTGTCGACAAAGAAGAGCAGCGCGGTGCTGAGGATGCCTAAGCCCGCGAATAAAGCAAGGAATTTCTTCTTGGAGCCGCGGAAGTCCGCGATGGCGCCCAGCACCGGGCTGAGCAGCGCCGCTATCAGGCTGCCAATCGCGACCGTGTATCCCCACAGCGCTAAAGAACCTTCGGTGGCGATGTACGCCCCAAAGAAGTTGGGCAGGATGGCACCCATGACAGAAGTGGCAAAAGCGGAATTCGCCCAGTCGTACATTGTCCAGGCTCTGACCTGAAGTTTGTGTAAACGCTCGTTATCCATGCTGGCTCCTTATCGTAGAATGTCTAATTTTACCGGTTAATTCATCATTCGTGCATGCGATTTCGAAAATCCTGTTCTGCGCCGGCCAAATCCATCACGCCTTGCGCAGGAAAAACCTGGTCGATGAGCCTCAGCAGCTCAGCTTCTTCTCCCGATGTCAGCAGCGCCCGCAATTGTTCTTTAGGCAGCGCGTAGGGTTCGAGGTAGGCTTTAAGGAACTTGCGGAAAGGCAGCAGCGCGCCAGCAGGATGGAAAGCTTGCATCGCTTCCAGTTGGTAGCGGATGAGCCCGTAGATCTCCTCAGGGCTGACCTCGCTCCGGTCGCGCCAGCTGAAAATGAAGGGGTTTGCTTTTGCCGCGCGCCCGACCATGGCGGCGTCGCAGCCGGTTTGCGCGAAGATTTGATGCGCCCGGGTGGGGCTGGTTACGTCGCCGTTGCCAATCACCGGCACGGGCAGGCTGGCCTTCAGCTCCGCAATCGGCTGCCAGCGGGCCTTGCCGGTGTAGGCCATTTTCGCGGTGCGCCCGTGCAGTGCAATCACGCAGGCGCCGTTCTCGACGGCAATTTCAGCAATCTGGCGGTAGTTGAGTGAGTCCTCATCCCAGCCGAGGCGCAGCTTGGCGGTGAGCGGGACGGGCACAGCTTTGCTCAGCTCCTGGAAGGCTTGCGCCACTTTGGCGGGCGTGCGCAGCATGCCGGCGCCTGCCCCGCGTGAGGTTACGCTGGCGGTGCAGCAGCCCAGGTTGACGTCGAAGAAGTCGGGTTGGTATTCAGAATAGATTTCGGCGGCGCAATCCGCCATGCGGAAGGGATCGTTATCCAGCAGCTGCACGCCAAATGGGCGCTCGGCAGCGCGGAAACTGAGACGGCTGACCTGGTAGTGTTTCTGATTGGCGTAATCCAGGGTGTTGATGAATTCGGAGATGGAGAGCGCGGAACCCAGGCGGCGGGTAATCCAGCGGAAGGGCGGGTCAGAAATGCCGTCCATTGGGGAGAGGATCAGACGGCCGTAGACCGGTATGCTGCCGATGCGGAAAGCAGGTTCGGGCGCGGAGCTTTCAGACATGCGCGGGGGAGAGGCGTGGAAACAGCCCGCTCGAGTTGCATCGAGCAGACGTTGAGTACGTATCGTGGCAGAGTGGGTTTGGCACAATAATTCCCTGGTCAGATGATGGGATGAATTATCTCATAGTTTTGTGCGCTCGTCTGCCAGACGAAGAACCGACCGAACCAGGGGGAAATTATTGATGAGCAGGTTGGGGTTGGTCACCGCGGTGAGGCGAGGGGCTGTCCACCCGGAACGGGTTTTCCTTTTTGGACAGCCCAAAGTGGAAGAACGTGCCTGGTATGGGCCTCGTTTTGACAGCGCAAATTCGTAAACTCCTATAAAACGGACACGGGGTGGGAAATTCATAAGGGC
>DAONFX010000058.1:0-13012 GCA_035403825.1 Anaerolineaceae bacterium | reverse complement strand
GGTGGAGCGGCAGCGCAACCCGACAGAACGTGGCCGTAGGTCGGGTGGAGCGGCAGCGCAACCCGACAGCACGTGGCCGTAGGTCCGGTGGAGCGGCAGCAAAGTCGTAGGTCGGGTGGAATGGCAGCAAAGTCGTAGGTCGGGTGGAGCGGCAGCGCAACCCGACAAGCTTTGGCCGGCGGGTTTGTGAAGCCGTCGTCGGGTTCTGCGCCTCTGCACCCGGCTTATCCGGCTTGTCATTCTGAGCAGCGCGAAGAATCTTTAGTTTCAAACTACCAGTTCCGCTGCCGGCTCAGAATAACAAAACTCCGTCAATTCGCTCAGGGATGGCGTTGCCATGTCCACCAAGCTTCGGATATCCTCTGCAAGGGTCTGAAAAGCCCACAACTCCGGCTATAATACTGACTATGGCCTCAACTGTCTCCGCCCCCTCGCATATTGTCCTGCTTCCCAACACGGAAATGCCAAAAGCGCTGCAAATTGCCGGCCTCCTCTCCGAGCGGCTCTCCCGGGCAGGCGCTGCGGTAAGCACTTTCGTCGCCGCGCCTGCCGCCATCCCCTCAGGCCCGGACCTGAGCAGCGCGGACTTGGTCATCGTCCTGGGCGGCGACGGCACACTGCTGCGCGCCGGCCACCTGTGCGCTCCGCTTGGCATTCCACTGTTGGGGGTCCAGGCCGGCAAGCTGGGCTTCCTCTCCGAACTGACCGAATCCACCTGGGAAGAGGCGCTGCTGCGCTTGCTCTCGGGCGAATTCCACCTGGAACAGCGCATGATGCTGCTTGCCCAGCTGATTCAGGACGAACGCGTGTGCGGCGAGTGGGACGTCATCAACGAAATTGTCGTCTCGCGCGGACGA
Source organism: Anaerolineaceae bacterium (assembly GCA_035403825.1). Taxonomy (GTDB): domain Bacteria; phylum Chloroflexota; class Anaerolineae; order Anaerolineales; family Anaerolineaceae; genus Mesolinea. The sequence goes on along the minus strand of DAONFX010000058.1, from coordinate 12,155 downwards.
ATCGTGCGCCCGATTGAAGTGCGCGTGGACCTGAACGAGGGGTACCTCACCTCCTACATTGCAGACGGACTGATTGTCGCCACCGCCACCGGTTCCACAGCCTACGCGCTGGCTGTCGGAGGCCCGATCTTGCCGCCGGAACTGCGCAACATGCTGCTGCTGCCCATCGCCCCGCACCTATCTCTGGACCGCGCGGTGGTGCTGGCAGAAGGCGCTTCCGTGGTACTGCGCGCTCACTGCGACCACGAAGCGGTCATCAGCGTGGACGGCATCGACCCCATCCGCCTGAACGATAACGACGCCGTGCGCGTGACGGCGAATCAACATTCCCTGAAGATGGTGCGCTTTGGCGAACCGAATTACTTCTACCGCCGGCTGGCAACCGTGCTGTATGATAACCCTGCACTGAAACAAAACCATCATGACTGAAACCAACCTACCTACCCCCAACGCCGCGCAGGAAGAAATCGTTCTGCGCTGCAACCGCTGTAACAAACCGATCACACCCGAAACAGCCGTGCTGACGCCCACCGGTTACCGCTGCAAGGACTGCGTGCGCTCCCAGCAAAAGATTTACGACACCAATAAAGGCCTGGACGTACCCGTGGGACTGCTGATTTCCGCGCTGATTGCCTTTGGCGGCAGCTGGCTGGCCGGGCGCATCGGCTTTCTGATTTTGTTCGTCGCGCCGGGAATAGGCACGCTGATTGCCAACGTGGTGCGCTGGGCTGTGCGCAAGCGCCGCAGCCAAGCGCTGAACAAAGCGCTTCTGTGGGGCAGCATCCTGGGATGCCTGCCTTTGCTCATCCTGCGCCTGCTTCCGATTTTTGGCGCTAACGGCGCTCAGGCTGCCCTGGTCGGGCTGCTTCCGCTGGTCTGGCAGGCGGTTTACGCCCTGCTGCTGGTCTCCAGCGCTTACTATCAAAGCACCGGCATCAAGTTGAACTGAGGTCCGCCGTGCTTGCAGAACTGCGCATCCAAAATTTCGCCATCATTCAGGAATTAACCCTCACCTTTTCGAACGGGCTGGTGGTATTGACCGGTGAAACCGGCGCGGGCAAATCCATTATCCTGGACGCGCTGAACGCTGTGCTGGGCGGCCGCGTGGACGTGAACGACATCCGGCGGGACAGTGACAAAGCTGTCATCGAAGCCTCTTTCGCGTTGGACGCTCCCACCGCCGCGGGCGTCCGGGCGCTGCTGGAGCCGGAAGGCCTGTGGGAAGAGGACGGCACGCTCTCGCTCTCGCGCGAAATCCGCGCAGGCGGGCGCAGCGTGGCGCGGGTGAACGGGCGCAGCGTCTCGCTCTCGCTGCAATCCGAGCTTGGCTCTCTGCTGGCGGATATCCACGGGCAGTCCGAGCATCTTTCGCTCCTGAAAGTACGCCGCCATCTGGAGCTGCTGGACCGCTTCGCGCATCACGAAGACGCGCTTAGCGAGTACACCCGGCTTTACCGGCAGTGGCTGGCATACCGCTCTGAACTGGAAGAGCTCCTGAACCTGCAGCAATACGCCAAAGACCGCACCGACATGCTCAAGTACCAGATTCAGGAGATTGAATCCGCGCGCCTGAAAGCAGACGAGGAGAACGCTTTGCGCCAGGAACGCACCTTGCTGGCGAACGCCGAAACCCTGCACAGCCTTTCGCGCCAGGCGCTCTCCGCTTTGGACGAGGGCGCGGACGCCCTGCCGGTCACCGACCTGCTGGGCGAGGCGCAGCACGCCCTGAACGAACTGGCGCGTATTGATCCGCAAATGAGTGCAATGAGCGAACGGGCGGTCCAGGCGCTGAACACCGTATCCGAAATTGCCTACGAACTGCGCGGATACCTGGAGAACATCGAATTCAACCCCGCGCGGCTGGACCAAATTGAGGAACGGCTGAACACCCTGAACTTCCTCAAGCGCAAGTACGGCGGCAGTGTGGAAAGCGTAAAGGCCTATCTGCAGAAAGCCAAAGACGAGTTAAGCAAAGTCGAGACTGTAGAAGACCAGATAAGCGAAGTGGAGCAAAAAATAAGCCGGATTAAGCAAGAGCTTGCAGTTCTGGCTGCCAGGCTCAGCGCTGAACGGCGCAGTGCCGCGCAAAAGCTTGAAAACGGAGTGGAAACCCAGCTGCAAAGCCTGCAAATGAAAAACGCCCGCTTTCAGGTAAGCTTCTCGGCGCTGATGGACCCGGAAGGCCTGGAGGTTGACGGTCAGCGCCTGGCTTTTGACGCAGCCGGGGTTGACCGGGTGGAATTCCTGATTGAGACCAACCCGGGTGAGGGCTTGAAGCCGCTGGTGAAGACAGCCTCCGGTGGCGAGACTTCGCGCCTGATGCTTGCTCTGAAGCATGTGCTGGCGGAAGCCGACCAGATTCCCACCCTGGTTTTCGATGAGATTGACCAGGGTATTGGCGGCCGGGTCGGCGTCATCGTGGGGCAGATGCTCTGGCAGCTTGGGCGCAAGCATCAGGTAATGTGCGTTACGCACCTCCCGCAGTTGGCAGCCTACGGCGACCAGCATCTGCGCGTCTCCAAGCACGAAACAGACGGCCGCACCCTGACGCAGGTTAGCGAGCTTGAAGCTGGCGCGCGCGAGCAGGAACTGGCGGGCATGATTGGCTCGGTCAGCGCCGGCACGCTGCAGTCCGCGCGCGATTTATTACACGCGGTGGAAGGATTTACGGGTAAAATTAATACAGTCCGCTAAGTTCACCACAATCGGACTGCTGCCATCATCATACGCAGGGGTAAGTTCCTGACGGAAATGGATTCGGAAGAAAGGATACCCATTATGCCCAAGACCAGCGAGATACTCGGCGTCATTCTCGGCGGAGGACAAGGCAAACGCCTTTACCCGCTCACCCTCGAACGTTCCAAACCCGCAGTGCCAATTGCCGGGAAGTACCGCCTGATTGACATCCCCATCAGCAACTGCATCAACTCCGACATTTTTCGCATCGCGGTACTGACGCAGTTTAATTCGGTCTCACTTCACAGGCACATTTCCCAGACTTATCTGTTCGACTCTTTCCACCCCGGTTGGGTCCAAATCTGGGCGGCGGAACAAACCATGGAACACACCGACTGGTACCAGGGTACCGCGGACGCCGTCCGCAAGCAGCTGATGGAAATCATCTCCACCAAGTGCCCGTACGTCCTCATCCTGGCTGGCGATCACCTTTACCGCATGGATTACGCTGAGATGGCGCAGTTCCATTGGGATAACAACGCGGATATTACTGTCGCTGTGCAGCCTGTGCCCAAATCCGAGGCTTCCCGCTTCGGCTTGCTCAAGCGCGCGGAAGACGGCCGCATCACCGATTTCGCTGAGAAACCCAAGGATCCGATCAAACTGGCCAGCATGGTCAGCCGGGACGACCCGGAAAGTCCTTATCTCGGCTCGATGGGCATCTACATGTTCAATACCGAACTGCTGGTGAAGGTGCTGCGCAAAGGCGGCGAGCGCCTGGACGACTTTGGCGGCGACATTATCCCCTACCTTATCGGGCAGGGCGCGTCCGTTTACGGCTACAACTACGAGGGCTACTGGCGCGATATCGGAACAATCCGCTCATTTTACGAGACCAACCTGGAATTGACCGACGATCAGCCCGGATTTGATTTTTACGATCCTGACAAACCGATTTTCACCCATCCGCGCTTTTTACCCTGCTCGCGCATGGTCGGCTGCTCCTTTAAGCAGGTGCTGATTGCGGAGGGCTGTAACATCGAAAACGCTACGATTGAACATTCCGTGATCGGCGTACGCAGCCAGATTGGCGCGGGTTCCGTGGTGAAGGATACCATTATGATGGGCGGGGACTATTACGGCATGCTGAAGAACGGCGCGCCGCTGGGCATCGGCAAAAATTGCACGATTCAGGGCGCAATTATCGACAAGAACTCCAGTATCGGGGATAACGTGGTCATCAAACCCTTCCCGGTGGACATGGAAGTGGACCACGCGCTCTATACGGTGCGGGATGGGATTGTGGTAATTCCCAAACATACCACGATCCCGGCCGGGACGGTCATCGCGCCGTAGACACTTACCAGGCACGCACTGAAGGGGCTGTCCAAAAAGACGGACGGCCCCTTCTGATTTCCTACTCCGTGCCCTTTTTTTAGGGTGTTCGCGGATTTGCGCTGTTTACAAGACGCCTAAACCAGCTGCTATCCCCCACTTTGGGCTGCCCAAAAAGAAAAACCCGTTCTATTTGGACAGCCTCTTTTATGTTAGAGGAGCATAGCGCAGCCAGTATGCAGCGATCCCGAACGCGACCGCGACGTTGAGCGAGCCTTTACTGCCGTGCATTGGCAGGGATAAGGTTTCGTCGGCCAGCGCCAGCAGCCCGGGGTCCACGCCAGCCTGCTCGCTCCCGACGATCAGGAGCAGCGGGCTGTGCTTTGGCGCGTCCGACCGGAAACTAAAGAGCGGGCGCGCGTTCGGCGCGTTTTCCAGCGCCAGCAGGGTGTACCCGCGCGCTTTCAGGTCGGCCGCCAGGGTCAGCGCGTTTGGGGCGCTTTCCCAGGGGACGGCTTGCTCGGCGCCCAGGGCTGTCTTGGCAATTTGCGCCTGCTGCGTGGGGCGGGGGGTGATGCCGGTCAGCCAAAGCTTGCGCAGGCCGGCGCCGTCTGCCGCGCGAAACACCGCTCCGATATTCAGCGCAGAGCGGATGTTATCAAGCAAGCCTTCCAGCGCGCCTTTGTTGATGCTGTAATCCTGCTCCGGCGCGCCGGGCTCGAGCGCTTTTTGTGCGCGTTCGAGTTGAGCGCCGCACAGCGGGCAATACCTGCCTTTGTACTGTGCCAAATCGAGGGGGAACCGCAGCTGACAGCCTGGGTTCTGACATTGCATAAACCAGATATCCAAATTCAACCCTTTCAGCGGCCTGGGACCGGGGAATCCGCGGTTAAAGTGTTAGACGCCTGGGTGAGGGGGGCACCCAAGCGTCTAACATATTTAGTATAACGGTAAATTAAAACAAAATCAAGTCAAAATGGAAAAAAAGACGGCTGGGTTCATTTGAATTTCATAAGAAAATCGACAATCGATGCAGCCGGAACATCAGTGATTGTATTCCTGACCTGTGGCTGTGCAATAAGGCTCGAAGTGATATCCGCGCAGGGTGAGCTCGTGCAGCACCAGCTCCAACCCGCGCACCGTCTCGCTGCGGTCCTCCCCGCCGTCGTGCATCAGCACCACGCGGTAAGGTACCAGTTCTTTTTCCACGGTAGCCAGAATTTCTTCCCCGGAGATTCCGGTCCAGTCGCGCGTATCCAGGTGCCACATGGAAATTGCGTAATTCATGTTGTAGGCGTAGCTGTATACCGCATCATTCACCGCGCCGTAGGGCGGGCGCAGGCAGGGCGTAAGCTGTCCTTCCAGGTCCGGCCGGCTGCTGAGCGCATCCTGGATAGCGTCCCGGGTATCGATAACTTCCAGGTAGAAATCGTTATAGCCCAGTTTGGAGAGTTCGATGTGGTTGTAGCCGTGCAGCCCTATCATCTGGCCGGCTTCCGCTACTTCCAAAGATATCTGAGGGTATGTGCGCGCGTTGCGGCCGATTTCGTAGAACACGGCGGTCGCGTGGTATTCTTGCAGCAGGGCAAGTATCTGTGGAGTCCAATCAGGGTCCGGGCCGTCGTCAAAAGTCAGGTAGACCACCAGGTCGGGGTTCGCCTGCGGCAGGTCCTGCGCGGAATCAGCCGGCTGGTCCGGCGCGGTCCAGTTGTTCACGAGTTGAATAAAAGATTGGGTGCGACCCGGGTCGGCGCTCTGACTGGCGGGCGGCAGGGCTTGTGCCTGAGCTGCTGCCAAAACGGGTGCGGGGGCAGTGAGCGCCAACCCTGCCAGGGCAGCCAGGTTTAGGATGCTAAACAGGCACTTTTTCATCTTGCGAACCTTCACTTATCCTCATTATAAATAGACTCCGGGCGCTTTTCAAAGCCAGTCGGGGCAAAAGCTTTTACGAATCGCTGCAGGACCTGTGCCAATACAGCGTTTATCCGAACGGGGCGGCTAAGGCGTGAGTCGCGCGGGCAGCAGTTCCCAGGCGCTGCCGCCGCTGCTTGTGCCGTAGAGGAAATTACTCTCCAGCTCAAGGTCCCCAACAGGGGAGACCAACAGCCAGCCGTGGTTGGCGTCCGCAAAATCCAGGTTAAGCGGGGTAAAACCGACTGGCAGCGCTGCCGAGAGGTCTTCCCAGGTCAGGCCGCCGTCTCCGGTGCGGAGAAAAGTGGATTCCCCCAGCAGCCACCAGTTTTGTGCATCCGCAAAGACAAAACGGTTCGCCGGGGGCAGCGCGCCGATGAGGAAAGACCAGGTTTCGCCGCCGTCAGTGGAGCGGTAGAATCCGGTGTGTGCATCCCCGTCCGGGAGATAAATACGCACTGGCAGAACAGCTTCGGAAGCGTTAAAAAACACTGGCGGTAAACTTTCGAACATTGCTCCGATTGCATCATCTGGAAGCGGAACATCTTGCAGTAGCCAATTCACGCCGCTATCGGTGCTGCGGTATAAATAAATGAAGTCATTAATAGGCTCACTTCCAGCAACCCAGCCATTAATCAGGTTCGGAAACGTAAAGCCGCTTTTTTGACCGCCAGCCGGGAGGGAGGGGTCTGCCATGCCGGGCTCGTGACTGAAGCGCTTCACCCAGCTCAGGCCGCCGTCTGCGGTTTGATAAATCCCCACGAACTCAGACCCGGCAGCGGCATCCAGGCGGCTGAGCAAAAAGCCGTTCTGACTGTCCAGAAACCAGGGATTGCCCGCGGAGAAATCCACAGGGGTCGTGGACCAGGTTGTGCCAGAGTCAGTCGTGCGCAGCAGGCTGGAGCTTTCAAAAAGCGGCAGGCTGAGCCAGGCTGTGCTGCCGTCCAGAAAGAAACTGTAGAAACCGCCGCTCGCCCCGGAAATGGCGTCCGCGGGGCTGACTTCCGTCCAATTTAGGCCGCTGTCGGCAGTGTGGTACAGCGCGGTTTGGTTCCAGTTGGCAGCCCAACCGCGCCCATCCGGGAAGATTCGGATGGAAAAGAGCGGAATTGGCGCGGGGGAAACGGCGCCGGGACTTTCCGCGGTTGCCGGTGCGCTTGTGCTGGTGGGAGTGGACATAGGGTAAGCCGTGCGGGCATTCGCGCCGGCGGGATAGGCGGACTCGGGCAAAACTGCTTCCGGTGCGGCTTTCGACGCACAGGCAGCCAGCGCAAGCGCCGCGAGCAGGAGGAAAAGATAGGGGAACAAGTGTTTTTTCATCGCGCGCTCCTTAATAGCATTCTACCACTGCGTAGGGCGCGGACAAAATGAAGAACCGTGATAAAAAAGGAAAATGCCCTCGGCGCGATTCGAACGCGCAACCTACTGCTCCGCAAGCAGGTGCTCTATCCATTAAGCTACGAGGGCAAATTGCTTTGAGGGGAGAGATTTTATCCCTAAACCGCGATTGGGTCAAGGGAAATTTAGAGCTTGAATCAAAGTCTAAGCTGGCAAGGCGAGACGTGCCTGTTTCCCTTCCCCAGAGGGCTGCTTGCGAGCGGGGCAAGACGGATGAGGGCTTTGATTGTCCATAGACTCTTATTCAAGCAACCAAAATACGCCTTTACCATGTTGGCACGAAGCATCCTTCATCAACCCCAAACCTGAGATTTGGGATTAATTGGGTTGCTTTGCCCCTGCTCCCGACTGCTTACATACCAAAAAGGGAAACTCGCCAGCGCAGCGTGACTGATATTGGCAAATCCGCTTTTCGATCTGAATTTGTCTGTAATGAATCGGACAAACGACCCTTATCCGCCCTACCAGCGCATTTCCTTTTGGAAAAAATCAATCAGGCAGGTATCACTTATTTGCACCAGGCACGGCAATTCCCTGGCCTGCCATCACGAAAGAAAACAGGACGCTAACCAGCGCGCGGACTTTATTCATGCTTGCTGAGGAACGCCCCTCAACCTAACCATGTTTCACGTGAAACATCCTACCGCCGGATATTTGTTTCACGTGAAACATTCAGGGCACTATAAGCTGCCTTTTCTCGCCGCCTTTTACCGTTTCCCCGCTTAAAAACGCCAGAGCGCTGCCGTTGAGATCGTCGATGACGATATCCAGGCGGCTTTCCGGGCTGTAATCCGCTGTTCTGATGACCCGCAGACAGTGTTGGAGGGCTTCCGCGTCGGGCAGCCACTCGAGCAGGTGGTTGGGTGTGCTTTCAAAGAACCGGGTATTGAAGGTGTCGCGGTTCAGGTTGACCGCCAGGGGGTAAATCTGCCCCTCCAGCAAGTCCTGAAAGAAATGGGTGCCCAGCGAGGGTTCGTCCGGAATCCCTACTGCGCCGCCGGTAAGCTCCACGATCGCCCTGGCGTTAAAAATGTCGGCGTAATCCACGTGCACGCCCAGGTCCGGGTTGGAAGTGCCCCAGCGCCCGGGTCCGACGCAAATGTAGTTTTCGCCGTGCAGCGCAGCGTTGATTTTGCCGATGGCGCGCTCCAGCTGATTGCGTTCTTCCTGGGTGGGCATGGCAAAGTACGCGTCCGGTTTGACGTAAAGCGCGTAGCGGACGCCTTCAATCATCCCGCCGGTCACAACGCCGATCCCGGAAAATATTTTGTCATTATCAGCCACGCGCTGCGGCAGTTCGTATTTGCCTTCTTTGATGGTTCCCAGCGGACGGCACTGGATGAGGGTGATTTGGACTGCCGGACTGCCGTTATTTTCCGCCACGCGCGCCGTGAACTCAATGTCCACCGGCGTGTGGTACTCGCTCTCCAGGGTGGCAAGCAGCTCGCGCATCAACTGTGGAAAATCGGTGCGGCGCAGCAGCTCGTCAAAGGTGAGCACCAGATTCTCGGGATTGCCCTCCACCAGGTTGCTGCGCAGGGTCTGGAAGTAGCCTTCGCTGTCCAGTTGAGCCAGGAAGCGCATCTGCGGGACCTTCTGGCTGAGCACTGCGCGGATTGGCAGCGTGGTAAAGCGGTTCTGCTGCAGGTTAATCAGATCGATAAACTGCTGCGAATAGCGCCGGATGGACTGCGCGGACGAGGAAGGCGTGAGCGTGGGATGGCTGAGCGCGATCAGGCGTGGGTAATCGTTGCCCACGCGGTCTACCGCACGCGTTCCCAAACCCCACACCAGGCGCACAAAACCGTCCTGCGGGCGAATTTGCGGGGACCAGCGGAACTGATTCTGGCTGTACCCGACGCCGGCTAACTGCGGGAAGTAATACGGCCCGATTTGCTGTCCTTCCACCACCTGGATGAGCAGCGCCATGCGTTCGTCATAGTCCAGCAGACCGCGGCTTTTGCGGTAAAGCAGCGCAGGAGGGTTGAGCGTGGAAGCATAAATGCGCGCGATGGCTTGCTGGAGCGCGCGCAGGTTCTCTTCAGGGTCTGCCTGGTTGGGAAGGAAGATGCTCTCGTATTTCCCGGCGAAAGCCGTCCCAAAATTATCTTCCAGCAGGCTGGAGGAGCGCACAATCAGCGGGCGTTTGCCTGCCATGCTCAGGATGGTCTCCTGGTGCTGGACTGCCGTCGGGGGAAAGTCTCCGCGGATGAAATCTTCCACAATCCGCGGGTAATCGCTGCGCATTTGCTCTTCGTCTTTATATTTCTGGTCGTTCCAGTGATGCAGGTTGTTGATGGACAGGAAATTGTAGAAAACATCCGAGCCAATGTAAAATGAGGTCGGCGTTTGCAGGCTTTCGCGCAAGCGCAGGCCGGCTTTTTCCTTCAGGATGCGCGCGGCCAGCAGCATGCCGGCAGCTTTCCCGCCAATCCGGCCGCGCCCGAGCTTGTGCTGACGGATTTCCGCCAGGTCGGAGACGGTGAACCAGTCTTTGGCGATATTGATGTACGGCAGTTGGTCGCTGATGAGACTGCGGATGAGCACAACCTTGATTTCGTGCAGGCGCGCTTCGTACGGGGCGCGTTTTTCCTCCGGCATCTTTTCAATCATCATGCCCTGATTGAAAAGCATTTCCGTTGGCGCGGTTTCGGGATTGAATTCGATGGTAATCTCAGGCGCCTGGACCCCGCGCTCGTTCAGGGCAGTCTGGATGAGCCTCGTGAGCTGCTCGAACCCGCAAAACTTGGCGAAGTAGGTGTCCGTTAGTTGGTTCAGAATCGCGGACTTGCGGTATTCCCAGGTTTCGGAGTCCTCTTCCGTGAGCGGGTCGCGCAGGCCTTCGCGCTCCTGGGATTGGACTGCGTTCTGAACCGCTTCCGCGTTCAAGGCGGACGGGTTTGTTACGCCTTTTTGGTACAGCTCCTGCCGCATCAGCTCGCGGATGCGCCCGGACAGGACCGGGTATTGGGAGAGCGCCAGGTAAATGCTGTAGTAGCGGTCGCTGCCGCTTTGCGGTAAGGTCATGGGGTGCCTCGCGGAGGGATATGCCTGATTTTATCACGCCTGGAAGAAATTACAGCGGTCCGCTGGCAATAATATAGAAGTACATCAATATTATTAAAGCAACGGCACGCTATATTTAACTGTGGAAGAGCAAAGGAATCATGTCCTGAAACAGCAAAATAGAAATATCCGGATAAAGATTAGGAGTTATGAAATTTTCCTTCGATTCCTCCAAGTTTTTTAGAAAGGAATGATCATACCCTGACACCCAGGGGAATAGCAGCTTTCCCTCCTGACACCCCTTCCCTTGCGGACTCAATTTAACCTGGGATCCTGATGAACTCCCGCCGGGGCGGAGGACTTGATCTTTGAGTGATGGCGCGGACGTCAATCAAACGAATTTCCCTTCCGCAGCGCCGAGACCGAGGCAAAACAGAGTTGCTCACCGCTGGGTCAGGCTCAGGGCAAGTGGGAGACAACCTGGAGAAGAAGAAATCAGGGGATTAGTTTCGAGGAAAAACACGACCTGATGACTTTATCCCCGAATCAGGACATTTCAAAATTGCCCGCATGAAGCCATTTCTTTTCAGTCTTACTGTGCTTCATTAATCTATGCGCAATCTTCTTTCCTGGAATAACCACCTGTCACAGGAAAACGTTTGCCAGGCTGGCGGTTCACGCAGCTTTCCGCGCTCCCTGCCCAAAAGCTGCCCGGAACATAAAAAACCGGACGAGTTTTTCGTCCGGTAGGTTTCCTCTCAAGCCTTTTAGCGCTGAATGTTCATCGGCATGATGATGTGTTTGAAGGTATCGTCCCCTACCGGACGAATCATCGCGGGGGTATTGGCAGCGTTGGTCTCCAGAATGACATTGGCAGTCCGGATGACTTCCAGAACTTCGCGCAGGAAGCGCACATTGAAGGATATCAGGAGCGGAGTGCCGTCCACGGAGGCATCCACGATCACTTCGGAGGAGCCGGTTTGTTCGGAAATCGCGGAAATTTCGAGTTGGGAGGTCTTTTCGGTGCTGCCTTCGGGTTGGATATCCAGCCGGGCAATGAAATTGCCTTCGCGCGCGATGATTTCAGTCTGCCGGCAGGCCTTCAGCAGGTCGGCTGTGGTCAGCACGGTGCGGGTTTTGAACGAGGGCGGGATAATCGCGGTGTAGTTGGGGAAGTTGCCCTCAATCAGCTGCGAGATAAGTTCCACGTCCTTGAGGTGGAAGACCACCTGACCGCGCCCGACCGGGAAGTTCATCTGCAGAATTTCCTCGCCGTCTGTTGCCACGCGCGAAAGCTCAGAAAGCGCCCGGGCCGGAATGAGCGCGTCCAGCTTTTGGGCAGGTTTCTGCGCCAGGATTGCGCTGGCAATGGAAATGCGGTAGCCGTCGGTGGCGGCCAACACCAGGTAATCCCCCTCAACGGTCATGTGCACGCCGGTCAGGTTCGGGCGGGATTCGTCATGCGAGGCGGCAAAAACCACCTTCTGGATCATCTCTTTGAAGTTCGTGATGTTCAACGGCAGGCTGATGCCCGTATCCGCGGCGGACATAGGCGGGAATTCCTCCGCGCTGATACCCTTGATGTCCGTGTTCAGCGTGCCGCAGTGCACGTTGAGCGACTGCGTGCGCAGGTCGGCTGTGAGAGTGACGTCGTCGCTGGGTAAATTGCCCACCAGGTCGGCAAAAGTGCGGGCGGGAACGGTGAGGCTGCCTTCGTCCAGGATCTTCGCGCCGAGCCAGGCGCTGATGCCCAGTTCCAGGTTGGTGGCGGAGAGCTTCAGCCGGCCGTTGTCGGTTTGGATGAGGATATTGGCGAGCACCGGCAGCGG
>DAONFX010000057.1:0-13034 GCA_035403825.1 Anaerolineaceae bacterium | reverse complement strand
AAACCACGGACCTGGTAGTCTCGCTGATGTGGTTCTATCACATCGACCCCACCAACGTGGTTGGGCATTACCAGGTGGGGCGCGGGAAAGCCGACCCCGGCAATCTGTACTTTGAACAATACTTCCTGCCGCAGCTTATGGAAAAATGGGAAGCCTTTCAGCAGAGCCTGCAGCCCTGAAGCGACCCGAATTGTTAAATCGATGTAAATTCGCGCTGTTTCGAAGCAAAAAACGCCTCGGACGGCTGAAAAGCATTTGACAAGCCGCCCGATACGAGTAAGATTTCGGGTTGGTAAAAACACTAAAATCGACTTATTCATCCACTCAGAAAGTATTATCATTAATCATCTATGGAATCACAAACAACACCGTTAAGTGCGGAATTAATCCAGCGGATTCAGGAATTAACGCCTGACCAACTGTACTCGGAGCTCAGCTCCAGACCTGAAGGCCTGGACCAGGACGAAGCCGCCCGGCGCCTGAGCGCGTACGGACCCAACGTTCTCAAGGAAGTCAAAGGCAAGCCGCTCATCCTCAAATTCCTGGCCAACTTCACGCATCTTATGGCCATCATGCTGTGGGCTGCCGGCATTGGCGCGTTTGTCGCCCGCATGCCTGAATTGGGTATCGCGGTGTGGGCGGTGAATATCATCAACGGCGCTTTCAGCTTCTTCCAGGAATTCCGCGCGGAAAAAGCTACCGAGGCGCTCAAGAAAATCCTGCCTTCCCAGTCGCGCGTGATGCGCAACGGCGAGGAAACCAACGTCCTGGCGCAGGACCTGGTGCCCGGAGATGTCATCTTCCTGCAGGAAGGCGACAGCATCCCGGCGGACTGCCGGCTGCTGAACAGCTCCGACCTGCGCGTGAACCAGTCCACGCTGACCGGCGAGTCCCACCCGGTTAACCGCTCAGCGGAACCCGTCAGCGTCGAGCAAGTCACCCGCACAGATATCCCCAACCTCATTTTTGCTGGCACCTTCGTAGCCGCCGGCTCCGGCAAGGCAATTGTTTACGCCACCGGCATGGACACGAACTTCGGTCGGATTGCCCAGATAACGCAGTCCCTGAAAGAAGAACTCAGCCCACTGCAGAAGGAAATGGAAAACGTCACCAAGATTGTCACAATCATCGCGGTAGGGGTTGGCGCCCTGTTCCTGGTCATTGCCCTGCTTCTGGTGCATATCCCGCTGATCGAAAGCTTTATTTTCACGCTCGGTATGGTGGTCGCGTTTGTACCGGAAGGGCTGATGCCTACCGTGACGCTGGCGCTGGCGATGGGCACCCAGCGCATGGCCAAGCGCAACGCATTAATCAAGAAACTTTCCGCGGTGGAGACCTTGGGCTGCACGAATGTCATCTGCACGGATAAAACCGGCACCCTGACACAGAACGAAATGACCGTTCGCTCGGTTTGGGTGCCTGTCTCGCGTGAAACAGAACCCTTTGCCGGGCGCGAAATCGCGGTTTCGGGCACCGGTTACGACCCGGTGGGCACTTTTTCTGAAAACAGCACAGCGCTGGATCCCCGTTCAGTAGGCGCTCTTAACGAAGTTATCCTGACCCAAGCAAAGTGCAACACTGCCCGCTTGCTCCCGCCTGAAACGATGGAGGACGGCACCAAAACCGGTTGGAAAGTGCTGGGAGACCCGACCGAGGCTGCCTTGCTTGTTCTGGCGGAAAAAGCCGGGTATTCCCGCGCGGACTTGCAGAACGAACTGAACATTGCCGAACTGCCCTTCGACTCGCGCCGTAAGCGCATGACCGTGGTTCAAATGCAGCGGTCCGACAGCGCTATCCAGCGCGTGGCTTACGTCAAAGGCGGAATCCGGGAAATTCTGGATGTCTGCAGCAGCATCCGCCTGGGCGGCCAGACCATCCCTCTTAGCCAGGAGTGGGTCAGTTTCATCATGGCGCAGAACGACGACTTTGCCCGTCAGGGGCTGCGCGTACTGGCGGCCGCCGTGCGCACTCTCCCGCGGGAACTGGACGACTACCAGGTGGAAACGATCGAGACAGACCTGACCTTCCTTGGTATGGTTGCCATGATGGACCCGCCGCGCGTGGACGTTACCGAAGCGGTGGAGAAGTGCCGCAACGCCGGCATCCGCATCATCATGATTACCGGGGATTACGGCCTCACCGCAGAGAGCATCGCCCGCCGGATTGGCATCATAAAAGGCGAAGACCTGCGCGTGGTTACCGGCGTGGAGCTTGAAGGCATGAGCGAAGAGGACCTGGTGAAGGTGGTGGAAAGGCAGGTAATCTTTGCCCGCGTCGCCCCCGAACACAAGCTGAAAGTGGTTTCTGCGCTCCAGAAGCTCGGCAACGTGGTCGCGGTAACTGGCGACGGCGTGAACGATGCCCCCGCCTTAAAGAAAGCGGACATAGGCGTTGCGATGGGACTTTCCGGTTCCGATGTTGCGAAAGAAGCCGCGGATATGATTTTGACGGATGACAATTTCGGCTCCATCGTGAACGCGATTGAGGAAGGGCGCGCGGTATACGAGAATATCAAACGCTTCACCACCTATATATTCACCAGCAACACGCCAGAAGCCGTGCCTTTCATCGCGCACGCCCTCTCCGGCGCGCGCATACCAATCGCTCTGAACGTTATGCACGTGCTGGCTGTAGACCTCGGAACCGATATCGTACCAGCGCTGGCATTGGGCGCGGAACCTCCGGAAGCTGGCACGATGAACCGGCCGCCGCGGAAGCTCAGCGACCATCTGATTACCAAGTCGCTGCTTACCCGCGCCTACCTGATCCTCGGACCGGTGCAGGCGCTGGCCGCCATGGCTGCTTTTTACTTTTACTACTGGACCAATGGATATGCCGGGCAGTGGATAGACCTTCCGGCCAGCGGCCCGATTTATTTGGCAGCCACGTCTATGGCGCTGGCAGCGGTTGTATTTAGCCAGATCGGCAACCTGTTCGCGCAGCGCTCCACGCGGCGGTCAATTTTCAAGACCCCGCTCTTTAACAATCCTCTGATTTGGTATGGCATTCTGACTGAACTGCTCCTCGTCCTCGCCATTGTCTATGTACCGTTCATGCAGCGCTTCATCGGCACAGGGCCGTTCGAACCCAAATATTGGCTCTTCCATCTGCTGTGGATTCCCAGCCTCCCCCTTGTGGACGCCCTCCGGAAGTTCGTGCAATCGCAGAAGGAAAAACGCACCCAATCAAAGCAAATTCTTAGCGGCAAAGGAGAAACATTATGAAAGTGATTATCATCGGGTGTGGACGTGTCGGTGCGGGTCTCGCGAAAAACCTGAGCATTCAGGGCATCGATGTGTCTGTAATTGACAGCGACCCCAAGGCCTTTGAGCTGCTCGGACCAACTTTCAAGGGCAAGACCTTTGTCGGAATTGGTTTTGACCAGAAAGTGCTAAAGGATGCCGGCATCGAGCGCGCGGACGCGCTGGCAGCCGTGACCGCTTCGGATGAGGTCAACCTCGTAGCTGCGCGCATGGCCAAGATGGTCTTCAAGGTTCCGCGGGTTTCCGCGCGTGTGTACGAACCTCAAAAAGCAAAAATTTACCGCCGCATGGGTATTCAAACCATTTCACCGGTCACGCTGGGTATTGACAGGATGATCAGCACGCTGATTTATTCGCAGCTCAACATCGAACGCATCATAGGCGCGGGTCAGGTGAGCCTGGTCGATGTGGACGTCAAACCGCAGTTGGTAAACCACTCCATCAAAGAGACGGAAATCCCCGGCGAAATTCAAGTGGTCGCGATTACACGCGGCGGGAAGACCTTCATCCCGAACGCCGCCACCCAGTTTCAAAAGGACGACATCGTGCACCTGTTCGTGAAATTCGGCTCCAAGGACAAAGTCAGCCGCGTCTTCGGGTTGTAGGCAAAGGTAAGGAGGACAAGATGAGAGTAATGATCGTTGGTGGTGGTAAAGTTGGCACTTACCTGGCGAATTATCTGATCAATGAAGGGCACGAAGTTCGTCTGATTGAGCTGCGCGTGGAAGAGAAACAGCGCATTCTTTTGGATGTTCCTGAAAACGTGATTTACATCGGAAACGGCACCGACCCGGACGTCCTGGAAGCTGCCGGCATCCGGAAAATGGACGTTGTTGCGGCCGTGACCGGGCAGGATGAGGTGAATTTGGTCGCTACCAGCCTGGCGCGCTTCGAATTCATGATTCCGCGCACAATCGCGCGCATCAACCATCCCAAAAACGCCTGGATGTTCACTGACGTAATGGGCGTGGACGTGGCGCTGAACCAGGCTGACCTGATGGCAGCCTTGATCGCCGAGGAAATGTCTTTGGGCGATATGATTACACTGCATAAGCTGCGCAAGGGCAAATTTGACCTCGTGGAGGAGAAAGTCGCTCCGAACGCGCTTGCCAACGGCAAAAAACTGCGCGACCTGGATTTTCCGCCGCAATGCACGATTGTCGCCGTGCTGCGCAAAGGGGAGTTAGTGATCCCGCACGGCGAGCTGGACTTCCAGACCGCGGATGAAGTGCTGGCAGTGGTGCAACAAGACCAGAAAAAAGAGCTGGCGCGCTTCTTCGACCGCATCCTCTAAACGAAAACCCAAAATTCATAAAATCCCGCCCTCCCGGCGGGATTTTTTGTGTCCAGCCCGGCAGGCTGTATCCGCGCGCGGGTTTATGGTAGGATATTGGCAGTCAATTTTAAGATTCAGGCAGGATGACCTATGTTCAGAACACGTTTTGCTCCCAGCCCGACCGGCTACATGCATATCGGCAACCTACGTACCGCCTTGTACGCCTATCTGCTGGCAAAAAAACATCAGGGCGTGTTCATCCTGCGCATCGAAGACACCGACCAATCCCGCAACGTGCCCGCCGCGCTCGCCGCGATTTACAACGGGCTGGCCCTGGCCGGCATCACCTACGACGAAGGCCCGGACAAGGACGGCGGCAAGGGACCATACGTCCAGAGCCAGCGCCTGCCAATCTACAGAAAGTACGCGGAAGAACTGATTACCAGAGGCGCGGCGTATTACTGCTTCTGCCAGAAAGATGACAAGCCCGAGCCGGAAGACCAGCCAGCCCATCCGGATATCACGCGCGACCCCTGCCGCTTGTTGACGCAAGCTGAAGTGCAGGCGCGCTTTGCCCGCGGGCTCACGCCCGTAATCCGTCAGCGCATTCCCGAAGGCGGCAGCACCAGCTTTGACGACCACGTCTACGGCCGCATCAGCATCGAAAACGCGCAGCTGGACGACCAGGTGCTGCTCAAATCGGACGGCTTCCCGACTTACAACTTCGCCAATGTGGTCGATGACCACCTGATGGAAATTTCGCACGTCATCCGCGGGCAGGAATACCTTTCCTCCACCCCCAAATACAACCTGCTGTACCAGGCTTTTGGCTGGCAAATTCCTGAATACATCCATCTGCCCCTCATCCTGCGCGAGGACGGCGCCAAGCTGAGCAAACGCGCCGGCGACCCTTCGTTTGAAGACCTGGTCAACATGGGCTACCTGCCCGAAGCGATTGTGAACTACGTCGCCCTGTTGGGTTGGAGCCCGGGCAACGACCGCGAATTCTTTACCATGCAGGATTTGATTGAAGCCTTCGACATGGACCGCATTGGCAAGTCCAGCGCGGCGTTTTCTATGGAAAAACTCACCTGGCTGAACGGCGAACACATCCGCGCCATGGACCCCGCTGCTTTCCATCAGGCTGCCAGCCGTTACTATGCCGCGGAAATCCAAAAGCTGGATACCGAAAAAATCAGCCGGCTGATTCAGATTCGCGTCGAAAAACTGACCGACATTCCCGCGATGACCAGCTTCCTGGTCGAGCTGCCGGAATACAGCGTGGAATTGTTCGAAAACCAGAAATCCAAAACCACGCTCGCTTCCAGCGCGCAAGTGCTGAGCGCGGTTATCCCGCTGCTTGGCACACTGGAAAGCTGGGATAACGGGAGCCTGTTCGCCGCTCTCAAGGAATTTGCTTCCGCGCAAGGCTACAAAATCGGCACGGTCATGTGGCCCATCCGCACAGCCCTCTCCGGACTGCCGGCCTCTCCGGGCGGCGCCACCGAGCTGGCGGATTTGCTGGGCAGGCAGGAGACTCTGCGCCGGCTGACCATCGGGCTCGAGAAGCTGGAAAGTTGAGCGCCGCGCCAGCCGCCTGGCGGCAGGAACAGTTCTTGCAACCTCAGCTCTAATCAAAGTGAAGCTGGCGCCTGCTGATGAAAGCTCTCCTGGACAACCTTCCTCTTCTCACAGTCTTTCCCTACGCACTGCTCTATTTCCTGATTCTGCTGTGCGCCAGTCTGCTCGCTGTTTTAGCGCTGCGCAAAGCCAGCGCCTCCGGAAGCCAGCCGGCCCCCGCTCTGCGCTCGGCCCTTTTCATGATTTTTATCGCGCAGGTGCTGCTCCTGACGCTCAGTTTGCTCATCTTTCAGGGTTTTGACGGGCTCGTCCGCTATTTTCCACTGGTCTTCCACGCGCTCACCCTGCTCACCCTCATCTGGCTCAGCGCTGGCTTGCTCAGCGACCGGCTGAACGCGCGTCAGACGCGCCTGCCGCTCATCCTCAGCGGGCTCACTGTACTGGCGGGCGCGCTGAGCGTGTTAGCCTGGTCTACCTGGCCGGCCGACAAAGCATTTTCGGGTTCGGTCTTCAGTCTGGCCTGGTCGGCTGCCGCGCTGTTGGTGCTTTTTGTCGCTCTGGTTTTGGCGTTGCGCAGCCAGCGGCCCCACAAGCTGGAACGCGTCCTGATTCTGCTTACCGCGGCTTTAGGCTACCTGGTGAACATCCTCTTCCCCCTGGAGAGCGCGCTGCCCAGCGGCGTGATGCTCAGCCAACTGCTCTACTACCCCTTGCTCATCAGTGCCGCCTGGCAATTCCGCCGCGGCGAACAAGCCTGCGCCGCGGCCGTCAGCTCGCCCCGCATGGCCTCCGCCCTGCTGGACGTCGGTCTGCTCTCGCGCGCGGAGGAAATCCGCGCCTCTTTCACCCACAGCCTGAGTCTCTACCTGATAGGCGATGTGGTCGGAATTTTGGAAAAAGACCCGCAGTCCCCTGCTTTAAGCGTAGGCAGCGCCTACGACCTCATCAGCGAGGCAACTCTTCCGGCTTTTTCGCTGCCCTTTTCCCAGGCGCCCAAACTCAGACGCCATTTTGAAGACCTGGTGCCGCTGATTGCCAACGCGGATGAACAGCTGGCTGGCGAAAAACAAGCGCTCATGCGCGCCAGCGGTTTTAATACTTGCGGACCCCTGCTGCTGTTCCCATTTGGCAGCCGGGCATTGTTGTGTTTCAACCCGTACACCCAACGGGCCTGGACGAGCGCGGATTTGGACGCTCTCAGCCCGCTCTCGGATAAGTTGAGCCAGGTGTTGGAGCGCACGGCAGCCGTGGAAGCATTCAGCGCGTTAAAGGACGAAAGCCGCTACCTCGCCAATCAAATGGAACGCGAAAAACGCGACCTGGCGGATTCCCTTTCCACCCGGGAAGCGGAACTTGCCGCGCTCATTTCGCAGCGCGCGAACGACCAGGCCGCTTATACAGCCGAGCTGCGCGTGCGCGAGCAGCGGCAGAAATATTTGGAAGCCCAACTGGAAGCGCTGCATGAAAAGCTGCAAGCCCAACAGAGCGCCCTTTCGGAGCTGGACGCGCTGCGGGAGCAAAAATCAGCCCTCGAGCGCTCCTTACAGGAAAACGAACAACGCGCGCTCAGCCTGCGTCGCGAACTTGAAAATGCCCGCGCTGCGCTGGGCGACCTGCTGGGCAAGGCGGGTTCCGCGCCGGCGGGCACGGAAACATCAGCGCCAGCCCGGTCCGACCAGTCCGCCGCCGGTGCCGAAGAACATGCCCCTGAGAATAGCCCAACCCGCGCCGCCTTGCAAAACAAACTGGATGAGCTGGCCGCGTCCTTCTATTCCCGGCGGGTCGCGCACCAGCTTACTTTTGGCGCGCTGCCGGAGCTTGGACCAGCAGCGCTCGCTTGTGTTGCGCAGGTCTTTGAGAACCTGGTCATTAACGCTTTTGCGGCTTCACCGCCGGAAAGCGAAGTCGCGTTCTCCCTTGCCCCCGCGCGCCTGGAAGACGGACGCCCCGCTGTGGAAATATTGGCGGCGCATGCCGGCCAAAGCCTGAGCCCGCAGGAACAGCAGCACTTGCCTGAAGCGCTCCTGGGCGAACACGCTGAAGCATCTGCAGGTATTGGCGATTTTAATGCGCTCAGCGCAGCGGCACGGCAGCTGCGCGCATGCGGCGGGCACTTGTGGCTGAAAAGCGAAACCGACCAACAGACCCTTTGGCGCGCGCTAATCCCTCTGGATGGCGCCCTGCAAGGGCTGCCGCAAACGGAGTAGACCGGGCGCGCCGCGCCAGGAGTTGGAAACGATGAGACTAAAAAGACATCAGATGATCACCCTTATCGTGTTCGGAGCCATCGCGCTGGCATTCGTGCTGGTTTTGGTCTCAGGCGCGCTGGTGAGCGCAGCCGCAAATTCAAGCGCATTCCCGTATCGCATCAGCTTTAAGGATTTTAGCGCGACGCCAACGCCTTTCCAACCCAACGCCTTTGCCAACATCCTGGAGGACGGCACGATTGAATTGCTGCCCCAACCCATCTATACCCCCACGCCCGTGCCGGTCATCTCCCAGGATCGACTGCCCGAAAACCAACTGAACATCCTGCTTCTGGGCTGCGACGACTTTTCCGCCAACGGCTTCCGCACAGATGTGATCATGCTGCTCTCGCTCAACCCCAGGCACCATTCCATCTCCCTCATTTCCTTCCCGCGCGACCTGTACGTCACCATCCCGGGCTACTGGTCCAACCGCATCAACACCGCCTGGGGTCTGGGCGGCTTTGAGCTCCTTGCGGATACCTTCCAGGCGAATTTCGGCATTCACCCGGATTTTTACATGATGGTCAATTACAACGGCTTCAAGGACGTGGTCAACAGCCTGGACGGCATTGACGTGGAAGTGACCCAGGAACTGCAGGACTCTTGCAAGCTGGACCCCAGCGGCTGGTGCATCATGGAACCAGGCATGACCCACATGGACGGCGGCACCGCGCTGTGGTACTCGCGTTCGCGCTTGACCACCAGCGACTTTGACCGCAACCGCCGCGCCCAGGATGTGGTGAAAGCTATTTTCCGCAAGGCAATGAACCTGAACGTGGTTTTCAAGCTGCCGGAGCTCTACGGCGCCTACCGCGAATACGTGGATACGAATCTGCAGTTGGCCGATATTTTACCTTATATGACGCTGGCTTCTGAGGTGATGCAGACAATGAACATCAATCAGTATGCCATAGGACCGGAAACGGTGACCAATTGGATTACGGCGGAAGGCGCCATGGTGCTGATTCCCAATTACTACGCCATCAATCCAATCATTGCCGAAGCTTTGTATCTGAACGACTGAGCAGGGTGTGGATAAAGGCTCAGGAAGGCACTTAGTAAACCCTGGTAGTTTTCCAAAGAGACCAGTTCCTTTGACGAACGAACCTGCGAACAGCCTTTCCCCGCTTGCCCCTTTCGCAGCGGACGAAATGGATGCTATGAAGCGGATCAACTACCGCTGGGACTGGCAGTTGATCATTGAGAGCAGGCCGCGCCCTTTATCGAACATTTTTCGCTTTCCCGGCGCTTTGATCGCGTCACAAACAACCGCTTGCCGCTGGGCTACCCGCGGCGCGTTCTTGAGATTGAGGCTGCCAAAATGAATCATCCTGAAAGGCAAGTTTTGTTTTTCAACGCCCTCCAAACTTGTTTGACAGACGCCGGGAATGCGTATACACTAAAGTGTGAATCATCTACGCGAAATTCGATGGAGCAATCATGAATCCGACTTCTGATAACCTCAGCGCTCATCTGACAGCTGCCACCCTGATGCAGCCTGCCATCCAGGCCTGGAAAATCTACCTGCATGATCAGGGACGTTCGCCCCATACCCTCAAAGCTTTCACCGCCGACCTGCAGCTTTTGGCCGGCTTTTTACCCACCGATGCCCAGATTGGCGCGGTCAGCACCAAAGACCTGGAAAACTTCCTGAGCTGGCTGCAAACCGACCGCAAGGTGCCCTGCAGTCCAAAAACCCTTTCCCGCCGCATCACTGCCATCAAATCGTTTTTCCGCTGGCTCTCGCGCGGCGGTATCATCCCCATGGACCCCGCCGAAAAGCTGGAGCAAAAGACGGTCATCAGCCCGCTGCCGGTCGTTCTGACCCAAAGCGAACAGGAACGCGCCCTGGATGCCGCGGACGCGCTGCGCACTTCCGCATCGCGCGATTTGCGCCCGTACCTGCTGCTTAAATTGGTGCTCGAAACCGCCATGAAAAAAGGCGAATGCCTGAACCTGAAAACCAACCATGTGGAGCTGGACGGTCCGGACGGTCCCTTCATCTTCATCCGCTATACCAGCCCGCGCTACCGCTACAAGGAGCGCAAGGTGTCGGTCTCTCCGGAATGGGTGCAAGCCTACCAGGAATACGCTGCCGTTTACAATATCCAGGATGCAGTCTTCCCTTGGTCACAGCGCCGCCTGGAGTATCTGTTGGAAGACGTTGGCAATGCCGCCGGGCTGGATAAGCACCTTTCCTTCGACATGTGCCGCTGGACCAGCGCCTTGAACGACTTGACCGCTGGCGTAGAGACGGATAAAATCCGCCAGAAATTAGGCGTTTCCAAGATTCAATGGCGCGAGGTGGCGCAGAAGTTGCGCAGCCTGGCAAAAGAGTACGGCTACACGCTGAGCTCGCCCGAGGATTAAGGATTTGCCTGCAAACCAAGACCAAATAGAAAGAAAACTGATATGCAAAAACCTCAGCGGAAGTCCTCACTTCCTGTAATTTTAATCCTGCTTATACTCATCGTCGCGCTCGCCTGGGCTGGCGCGGTCAGCCTCAACCGCACGCGCGCCGGAGAGGGCAGTTTCCTCAGCAACCTTTGGAGCAAAAACGCGGAAGTTGTCGAAGACCCTTACCTGAACGGCTATTCCCAGGCCCTTCAAATTCCGCCCTATGTGAAAACCATCATGCTGCTCGGCTCGGATTACACCCCCCAAAACGGCTACCGCACGGATGTGATGCTCCTGGCAGCCTTCAACCTGAAAACCAACGAAATCCATCTCTTCTCCCTCCCGCGCGACTTGTGGGTGGATATCCCCGGGTATTACGCGCAGCGCTTGAACGTGGCCCATGCCGTGGGCGGCTACGAGCTGTTGGGGAACACCTTGGCTTACAACTTCGGTTTCCGCCCCGACCATTATGCCATTGCCGAGTTCTCGGCTTTCAAGTATGTGGTGGACTTGCTGGGCGGCTTGAACGTGCAGGTCAGCGAGCACATGGAAGACCAATGCGACTTTACCCCCGAACGCTGGTGTGTAGTGGAACCGGGGATGCATCAGATGGACAGCAATTTCGCGCTCTGGTATGTGCGCGCCCGCCTGAACTCCTCGGATTTTGACCGCAACCGCCGCGCGCAGGAAGTCGCCCGCGCGATAGCCCAAAAAATCACCGCCCCGGCCAACCTGGTGCGCCTGCCGACCTTTATCGAGTCCGCTCTGGACGTGATTGAGACCGACATGAGCATCTCTGACATGTGGCTGTATATCATGCCGCTGAACAAGTTCTTACAGCCCGACCTCGCGCAAGGCTTCACTTTAGGCCCGAACGAAGCCGTGGGGTTCGTCACGGACGAAGGAGCGATGGTACTGCAGCCGGATTACGGCGCCATTCAGAACATCCTGAAAGAAGTCTTCTGGATTGAGTAAAGCCCGGAGCGTTATTGCGGCTTTTGCAGGCTGAGGTGCAGCACTTCCAGCTCATCGCCCAGCAAACGCCAGGCTTGCGCAATCCGCAGCCCCGCCACCCATAAAAGAGATCCCTCGCAGAATACCAGCGGCCAAAGCGCCCTGGCTGGCTGAGGGATTTTTTGATTCACAAAAAAGTCGCTCAGTTTCTGGGTCTTGCCGGGCATGCCCAGAGGTGACCAGCGCTCACCCGTTCTGGCAGGCCGCACTTCCAACGGAAGGCTCAGGTCCGCCGGGTTCAGCCAGGCGTGGTCCGGGCTGCGCTTATCGCAGGCGGGGAGTTTTTTGTAGGCTTTGGCGCTCAGGATTTCAGCGCGAAGCCCCCAGCCCTGCGCCAACGCGAGCGTCTCACCCGGGCGGAGCGCCAAGCGTTCGTTGTGTGCAAGCTGCGGATACTGCGGCAGTGCCGGCCGAAAGCCCTTGGGCACCAACGTTAGCGCCCCCTGCTGGTTCCAGACTTCCAGGCTGCCGACCAAATCAAAACGGGTTTTCCCGGCCTGCAGGCTTACAAGCGCGCGGTCCAACGCTTCCAGGCCAATATCCCGCAGCCCGGGGCGCAAGCGCAGCACAGCCTGCATCAGAACGCGCCGCTGCAAACCCTCGTTCATGGCCGCAAATGCGTGGGCGTCCAGCACAAGCTGGTCGGCGCTGTGTTCCCGCACGCACTTGCTCAGCGCCTGCTCCTCGATTTCCGCCAGCAGTTCGGCATCAGATTGCAAAGCGCGCGCGTTGCGCAGGATAACCCGCCGGAAAGCCGGGTTGGCAGCCTCCAACGCGGGGATGATTTCATGCCGCAGGCGGTTGCGAAAGAAGCTTGGATCCGCATTGCTTTCATCGACGAGGTACGCAAGCTGGTGATCCCTGCAGTAGGCCTCCGTTTCCGCTCGGCTGACGCCCAACATGGGGCGGAAGAGGGGCAGCTCCGCGTGGAAATCTGCCAGAATGGAGCGCGCCTGGATTCCGCGCAGCCCGTTAATACCTGACCCGCGAATGAAATGCATCAGCACGGTTTCCACCTGGTCGTCAGCGGTATGCCCGACCGCGACCGCCTGCGCCCCGATTTCCTCCGCCAGGCGGAAGAGGAAGCGGTAGCGGCACTGGCGGGCGGCTTCTTCTATCCCCAGCCTATGCTCCCTGGCGTAAACCCGTACGTCCTGCCGTTCCACTCGACAAGCCAGCCCCCAGGAAGCCAAGAGCGCACGCGTCTTCTCCGCTTCCTCCGCGGAGGTTGGGCGCAGGCTGTGGTCCAGATGC
>DAONFX010000056.1:0-13053 GCA_035403825.1 Anaerolineaceae bacterium | reverse complement strand
CAGCTTCGTACTGCAATGGCAAAACGGTTCGCAATGACGAATCTTCCCCGAGCGCCAGCGCGGCGATCTCCCTGCCAGCAATAAGGCCGCCGCACCCAGCCTACCAACTGCGCCCAGCCTGACATTCCAAATTTGTCACCCTGAGCGCAGTGAAGGATCCTGGTTTGTCCCCGGGAAAAAAAGAATCGGTCTGTGGAACCAAAACGAGGAGGCAGCACGCCTCCTCGTTCCCTAAACCGTAATTTCAGCTCCGCTCCCCGCGAATATACGGGAGGCCGAGCGCGCCCGGCGCACCGATGCGCTGCCTGCGCGCGGACGCGGAACCCCACACCAGCGCGATAATCGTCAGCAGGAACGGCATCATCTGCAGGAAGAAAACCAGGTTATGGTTGTAGAAGAAAGGATTGCGCAGCCCGAATAAGAGCATCGGACCCTGCAAGTCGAGCATAAAGCGGCGCAGCATACCAAACAAGTAGCCGCCCAAGGCCGCCCGCAGCGGGTTCCACTGCGCGAAAATGACCAGCGCCACAGCAATCCAGCCTTGTCCTGAAGTGGTCAGATTGCTGTACCAGCCGGGGGAGATGGCGATGCTGATTGCTGCGCCAGCCAAACCGGCCAGGCAGCCGCCCACAAAGGTATAGAGGTAGCGCACGCCGTAGACGTTGATGCCCAGGCTGTCTGCCGCGGCAGGCTTTTCCCCCACCGCGCGCAAGTGCATCCCCGGGCGGGTCTTATTGATATACCACCACGATATGGGTATCAGCAAATAACCGAGATATACCAATAGATTCAAATCTGAAAAGAAAATTCGTCCCAAGAGCGGAATCCTGGAAAGCAGGGGAACCGTCAGGCTGGGGACGAGCGGCGCGTTCTGCCCGGTTAGGCCCTCGCCCAATACCAGCGCCAAACCGGTGCCCAGAAAGGTGAGCGATAAACCGCTGACCACCTGGTCGGCCTGGAAGTGAATGGTGACGACGGCATGCGCCAGGCTCAGAAGCCCGCCCGCGGCGATGCCCGCCAGCAAGCCCAACCAGGGACTGCCCGTCGCCAGGGAGGTCTTAAAGGCTGCCATTGCCCCGAGCAGCATCATGCCTTCCACGCCCAGGTTCTGTATCCCGGCAAGTTCGGTCAGAATTTCCCCGATTGCCGCGAACAGCAGAATAGTTCCTGTGGAGAGGCCGGATCTGAGGATGATTTCCAGGCTCACTGTATTGCCTCCGGAGCCGCACGTACCAGCTCAATTTTATAACGCAGGAGAACATCGCTGCTGATTACCAGAAAGAGAATAGTTCCCTGGATGAAGAAGTACAGACCGGATGGTTGGATTTCGCGTCCGGCGACAATCAGCGCCCCAAACAGGAAGGAAACCAGGATGGTGGCGAATGGATTGAGCTTGGCCAGCCAGGCCACAATCACGCCGGAGAAGCCATAGTTGGTCGAGATGCGTTCCTGCAGGCGGTGGACCACGCCGCTGACCTCGGACATGCCGGCCAACCCGGCCAGCGCGCCGGAGAGCATGAAGACCAGGATGACGTTGCGCGTAATGTCGATGCCGGCATAGCGGGCAGCCTGCGGATTGTCACCAATCAGGTTGATTTCGTAACCCCAGCGGCTGCGCGTGATAATAATCCAGATGATGACCGCGGCTGCCAACCCAAAGACTACCCCAAGGTGCAGCGTGATTCCGGAGAATGCTTTCACTTCGCCGGCGTAGTCCGCAAGGCGCGGCAGCCAGGCAGATCTCGGGAACATTGGCGTCATCTGAAAGCCGGCGTCGCTGAAGACGCTGTAAATCCAATAGTTGTTCCAGAATACGGCCACGTAGTTCAACATCAGTGTGGAAATAATTTCGCTTACGTTGAATTTTGCTTTCAACCAACCCGGGATGAAGCCGTACAAGCCGCCGCCGAGCATCCCAAGCAGCGCCATCATCAGCAGAATCACAAACTTGGGCGTCGTTTCCATATTCACCAGCGGCACCAGGGGGACCAGGCTGGCAAAAAACGCGCCTATATAGAATTGACCTTCTGCGCCGATATTCCACAGGCGCATGCGGAATGCCAATCCGCAGCCCAGACCAATCAGCAGCAGCGGCGTGGCTTTGACCACCACATCCGAGAGAGCACCCCAACTGCCGAAAGCCGCGTTGAAAAAGTACCCGAAGGTCTTGATTGGGTCCCCGCCAATCAACAGAAGAATAATTCCGCTGATGAGAAAAGCCAGGATTATCGCGCCGACCGAGGTCGCCAGAGGCAGCCAGCGCGGGACTTCCTCTGTGCGTTTTTGGATGCGCAGGCGGTATGGCGCGCTCATTCCTGCCTCCTGTATTCACCTGTCATCATCAGACCAATGGTCTTTAGGTCTGCTTCCTCCGTAGGGAATTCCCCTGCCAATTCGCCTTCAAAGATGACCGCAATGCGGTCAGAAAGCTCCAGCAGTTCATCCAGTTCCTCCGAGATCAGCAGGATGGCCGAATCATTTTCGCGCTGCTCCAGGAGAAGGTTTTGAATGCCTTCAATCGCTCCCACGTCCAGCCCGCGCGTCGGCTGCACCGCCACAATCAGTTTGGGTCCGCAGGAAATTTCGCGGGCAAGGATCACTTTTTGCAAGTTCCCTCCCGAAAGTTTGTTGACTTGCGTGGTGAGACTGGGCGCCTGAATATCGTATTTTTCTTTGAGAGTACTGGCAAATTCCCGGGCGGCGGTATAGCTGATCCGCCATTTCTGACTGATTGGGGCGCGGTCGTAGGATTTCATAATCATGTTGCCGGTAAGTGCCATCCCAGGCGCGGTTCCCACGCCGGTGCGGTCTTCCGGGATATGCGCCGTGCCCTGGTCAATCGCCCGCTTGGGGGATTGATTGGCTACGTCGGTGCAGTTCACCAGAATTTTTCCCTGACAGGGACGCAGCCCGGTGATTACTTCCGCCAGTTCACTTTGTCCGTTGCCGGCAATTCCGGCAATTCCAAGAATTTCCCCCTGCCGAAGCTGGAAGGAGATGTTCTTTAGCGCTGGCAGACCGCGGTTATTGAGAGCGGAAACGTTCTGTACGTCGAGAACGAGCTCCCCCGGAGTGTGGGGCTTTTTGTTTAACTGGAAAATGACTTTCCGGCCGACCATCAGTTCAGCCAGGGTTTCTTTATCCACGTCCTCAAGGTTTATCCCGTCTGCGGTTACCTTGCCTTTGCGCAGCACGGTCAGCCGGTCTGCCACCTGTTTTACTTCGTTCAACTTATGGCTGATAAACACGATGGATTTCCCTTGCTGGACCATCAAACGCAGCGTGTCCATCAGTTCCTGAATTTCTTGCGGGGCAAGCACGGCCGTCGGTTCGTCCAGAATCAGGATTTCGGCTCCGCGGTACAGGGTCTTAAGGATCTCCACGCGCTGCTGCTCACCTACCGAAAGCTGCCAGATCTTGGCTGTCGGCGGCACTTTGAGCCCATATTTTTCAGCCAAATCCGCCACTTTTTGGTCATAACGCGGCAGATTCATGACGAAGCCGGGTTCATCCAGGCCAAGCAGAATATTCTCGGTCACGGTTTGCGTGGGGACGAGCATGAAATGTTGGTGAACCATGCCAACGCCGCGGTTGATAGCGTCCCGAGGGGAATTCAGCACCACGTTCTCCCCGTGAATTTTGATCGTGCCGGATTCGGGTTTGTAAAGCCCGGCAAGGATGTTCATCAGCGTGCTTTTCCCAGCGCCGTTCTCCCCCAGGAGGGCGTGAATTTCTCCGCGCCTGAGAGTGAAATTGACGTGGTCGTTGGCAAGCACGCCTGGAAAGCGCAGTACAATATCGCGCATTTCCACCGCATTCATGGGTTCCTCAGGTTGTGGGCGTAGCTCAGGTGTGTTTGTCATGCGTTCTTTCAGGGTAAAATGCTCTGCAAGCCTCTTGCCAGTTCAAGGCTCATACTGATTCACAATTCAAGTTCCAGGGGATGACCGATGGGTCATCCCCCGGGATTATCTCGTCAGATTCTACAGGTCAGGCAGTTCCGCGGAGATATTCTCGTTCCACCAGTACATGCAGGTCTTGCATTCGCTGCCAAACTGTTTGAACCCGTCCAGGTCCAGTTGTTCCATACTGACGCCATCGGGGAGGATCAGGTTGCCCTGGTTATCCGTGATTGGGCCTTTGAAGACGTCAAAGCGAGTGAATTCACCCTTGAGCATCTTATCCAGGGTTTCGCGCACCAGCTGCAGGTCAGCTTCCGGAAGCTCCGCCACACCGGGCATCATCGTTTCGCCTTCCATAAAGCCGTACAGACCAAGCCCGCCGGAGTCGCCGTCGAAGTATTCCCAGCCGCCCTTCCAGGTGCCGGCGCGGGATTTCTCTACGATATCGGCATAAATCACACCCCAGTTCCAGTACATAGAGGTCAGGCAGGTATCCAGTGTGCAGTTGCCCTTGTAGTCGTACGTGATGCCCCATTTTCCTGCGGGGGCTGCCAGGGCAGGGGCGGGGGTGTCGGCACCCGTCATGACAACCTGAGCGCCAGCATCAAAGAGCGATTTCGCGCCTTCCTGCTCGAGGATCGGGTCGTGCCAGGTGTTGATGAAGCGCACGTCTATGGTGCATTCCGGGCAGGTCTTCTGGACCCCCAGCGCGAAGGCGTTGCCCAGGCGGAGTTCCTCGGGGATGGGGAAGGTTGCCATATAACCCAGCTTGGGGTTTCCGTCCAGTTTGGCGCGGGAGCCAGCCAGCATGCCAGCCAGGTATTTGATATCTTCCATGGCGCCCATCAAATTGCCAAAATTCGCGCCATTGGCTTTGTAACCGCTGATGTGGATGATATCCACATCCGGGAACTCGCCGGCAACCGTTTCAGAGGAGTCCATGAAACCAAACGAGGTGGTGAAAATCACATCGAAGCCTTTGCGTGCCAGGGAGCGGGTAACCTGCTCGGCGTCGGCGCCTTCCGCCACGTTTTCAACGTACGCGGTGTGCACGCCTTCCAGATTCTGCTCCACGTAAAGGCGGCCAACATCATGCGACTGCGACCACCCACCATCGTCGTGCGGTCCAACATACACGAACGCGACGTTGTAGCAGCCTTCAATCGGCGCAGGGACCTGGTAGGAACCTACGGCTTCGGAGGTGGTCTGGGCGCGGCAGTCCACAGCGGGAGCTTCCGTTTCAGCCGGGGTCTTGGCGCAGGCGGTCAGCACAAGCGCGAGGACCAAGAATAAGTTGAACAGCCAAATACCTTTTTTCATCTTTTCTCCTGTTTAGATTGTTTGAACGGAATGGAAAAATGCAATTGCGAAAGACTTGCTCCTTTCGGCTAACAAAACGACGGCTGCTTAATTGTACTGCAATCAAGACAAAAACTCAGAAACTGCGGGGGAATTTCCTGGAATTATTTCCTGGTATATCCGTCTTATCGGGAATAAGAAAAGGTATTTGGAGAGAGTCTGATGATGTCGCATACTGAACAGCGCAACGAAAAACAGCAGGTGTAAACCTGCTGTTTTCTGAATTCTGACAACCCCGCCCCAGCCATGGAACGGGGTTGCCGTTCAGGTCCTATTCTTTTTTCAGGTTGGTCGCCCCGAGGTAGATTGCGACTGCGCCGATCACGATCTTGACGATGGAGTGCCAGACCGGTTCCGTACCCAGGTTTAGCAGGCCAACGACATCCACGAGACCCATGACTGCCAACAGAATACCGATGACCAGCAGGGCGGTCTTGGTCTTACCGGTTTTCTTTAGGGAGACCCATAGACCGACCAGACCGACGACGATTTTGATGGCAGCATGCCAGGCGGGTTCGGTGCCCAGCTTAAGGCCGGGGATGAGAGCCTTGACGCCCATCCAGATTACAACCAACCTGATTACAAGCAATCCTCATTTTTTCACAATAGATCTCCTGTATGATTGCTGGTTCGGGCTTTTTAGGCTCCCAAGGATAGAAAAGATTATTTCATTCGTATGATGAATACGATTATTTTCGGCAACTATTCTTGAGTAGAACTTTCAAGAATTCAACTTCCCGTTTTTACCACCGGTCCGTCGTGGCATACCAGAAAACCGGATGGAATTCCCAGGAGCTGGCAAGTCTCTTCGCTTAGCTCGCACGAGCCGCATAAGCCAATCCCACAGCGGATGAGCGCTTCAAAAGATAGCTGCACCGGAACCTGAACGCTTTGACAAAGCCGGTGCACAGCCAGCAGCATACCGCTCGGACCGCAGGCGTACACGCCAGCCCGGGGATTCTGCCCTGGAGCATGCAAGAGCGGTAGGCTGACCAAGGCCTGTACGCCCGCGCTGCCGTCTTCAGTGGCAATGAGAACCGGGCAGCCCAAGACGTACTGCCCTGGTTCTCCTCGAAAAGGCCGCTTGCTTTCCTGACGGATTGTCAGATGCCAAGAGCGTTAAAACAAAAAGAGCTAAGCAAAGCTTAGCTCTCTCTATCAAAAATCCGGAATGATTAGTAAGCGCCCAGACCTCTAAGGAAGGCATCAACTGCGGCCTCATAGGCTGCCACTTCGCTCTTTTGAACGCCATCAAAATCCGTTTCCGGACCCATGTGCAGGGCTACCTGGGAAACCCAGGAGCCCATGTTCTTCCCGGTGAAACCATGAGTCTTCAGAAGTTTCGCGGCGACTGCGGGGGCGGCAGGATAATCAACAATAACCTGCAGATATACTTCTACAGTTTCGGTGTCTTCACCCCACGCATTGCCATGCTTCGCCTGGATTTTCAGCGTATAAGTACCTGGTGCTGTGATGGTCCAGGGCAGGGAATAGTCATAGGAAGTTAGATTACCGACATTATCAAAATCTGTCGGACCAACCTCTAAATCATCATTGACATACAGTGAGAAATTGGAAACTGAGTCTACATTTGGGTCGTGAGTGACATTAAACGCTACGTTTACAGTCTGTGGAAATGAGGTGTAATACAAGGGCCCAAGCGGATAAACCGTAATAACCGGGGCTGACGCGCTTACAGCCGTTGTCGCGGCCAAGAGCAGCGCGATTGACAAGACAAGAACCAAACCCTTTTTAAGCATTTATGCTCCTTTGATGGTGGTACTGAAATATTTGATTGGTACAAGTGGATGTCGGATGATATCCGAACTCACTTTAGTATACACACAAATTTATGCTTGTCAACAATTTTGTATATAAAAAGGCATAAAAATGTCAAGACCATAATTCTTGAGCTTTTATCAGTTTGAGGTAGAGCCGCGGCTCTTCAGAAGGATTGGTCGCCTTTAGACAGGCACTTACTTTCTAAAGGAAGCATGAAATGGTGTAAACTCATCAAACGTTCATCAGGGCGCAAGTTCCCAAAAGCCCGAGACCCGGGGTGTGTTTGGTGCTGTGCGGGAATATAGATATATCTGGAAAATCCCATGCGCTCGCTGGGCTCAGGGTAGGGAAGCTTATCGGGTCAATCCCGGGTTGAAGGGCTCGCCAATCAATGCCTGGCCGGGAACGACCACCGGTCCGTCGTGGCATACCAGAAAACCGGATGGAATTCCCAGGAGCTGGCAAGTCTCTTCGCTTAGCTCGCACGAGCCGCATAAGCCAATCCCACAGCGGATGAGCGCTTCAAAAGATAGCTGCACCGCAACCTGAACGCTTTGACAAAGCCGGTGCACAGCCAGCAGCATACCATTCGGACCGCAGGCGTACACGCCAGCCCGGGGATTCTGCCCTAAAGCATGCAACAGCGGCAGACTGACCAAGCCCTGTACGCCCGCGCTGCCGTCTTCAGTGGCAATGAGAACCGGACAGCCTAATTCTTCAAACTGTTCGACCATGATTAAGTCAGCCCGGGTCTTCGCGCCCAGGCAGGCGGTCACTTCATGCCCCAGCGCGAGGGCTTGCTTTGCCAGGAAGTGCAGCGGCGCGGCGCCGTAGCCCCCGCCAACCAGAATGTGCGCTTGCCTGGATAAGGTAAAGCCCTGCCCCAAAGGACCGCGCACCCACAGCTGGTCTCCAGCCTTTATCTGGCAGAGGGCATGACTTACCGGACCGACGTCGCACACGGTCAGGGACAGCGGGGAATTTCCGCTGATGCTGAAGGGCTTTTCGCCGATACCCGGCAGCCAGGCCATCACAAATTGCCCGGGCCAGGCGTTTGGCAAGCCGGCATCTAATATTAAAGTCTGGGTACGCGCATTTTCCTGGCGAACCGATTGCACCCGAAAAACTGAAAAGAGCCCTTTCTGGCTCATGCTGCCGCTCTCCCACGCAGCGCCTCGACCGTTTCGTATCCGGCTGCCTGCATAAAGGTCCGCAGTTCGGCGCCAATCCGGGCAAACGCTGCCGGCCCGTCCTGCCAGACAGCCGAACCAATCCCAACCAGGCTGGCCCCCGCCAAAAGCATCTCGGCGGCATCGGTCCCTGTGGAAACTCCGCCTGTGCCGATGATCGGCAAGCTGACCGTCCGGGCGATTTCATACACGCAGCGCAGCGCGATGGGTTTCAGCGCCGGCCCGGAGAGCCCGCCGCTGCGGTTGTACAGGACGGGTTTGCCCGCTGCTGCGTCAATCAGCATCGCAGGCATGGTGTTAATCGCGGTGACGGCGTCCGCGCCTTCATCCGCAACTGCTCTGGCGATTTGACCGATGTTGGCCACGTTAGGCGCCAGTTTGATGCTGATGGGCAGGCTGACCGCTTTCCTCACCGCGCGGGTGACGGCGGCCGCGCTCCCGGCTGCGGCTGAGAAGGGAGTGCCAAACTCACTGGCGACGTTTGGGCAGGAGATGTTAACCTCAATCAGGTCTGGTTCCGCCCCGGCGATAACCCGCGCGACCTCGCCAAACAGCTCCGTGGTGGGCGCAAAGATGCTGGCAAAAAGCGGCGCGCCCAGGGCAGCCAGGCGCTGTTTGGCTGCCCGCAGCAGAGGAACTTCCTCTTGCGCGCCTGGGTTGGTCAGTCCGACCGCGTTGATAACCCCGCCGTCCCATGCCAGGGCGACCGGGTTGGGATGGCCCGCCCGGGGTTCTGGTCCGCAGCTTTTGGTCGTGACTGCCCCCGCGCCTTCCCGGGCCGCCCTTTCCAGCAGGCTGGGGCTGGTGCCCAGGATACCGGATGCCAACACCAGCGGGTTGCGCAAGGTCAGCCCGAGGAATCCGCAGGAGAGCCGGGCTTGGGTCATGCTTCCCCGTCTAGGTAACGGCTCACTTCCTGATAGGTACTTTGGTCAATCAAGTCTTGTGCCTGCAGGCGTGTGAGGATCTGGCGCATACTAAGCACTGCGTGCGCCTGTATTCCCTGCCGGGCAAGGGCGTCCGTGCCGCCTTGCTCGCGGTCCACCAGCACCACCGCGTCCCGCACGCTCAAACCCGCGGCGCTCAGGGTCTCCGCGGCTGTCAGGATGCTGCCGCCGCTGGTAATGACATCTTCCAACAGCACCGTGCGCTGCCCCGGTTGAAACACGCCTTCCACCATTTGCGAGGTGCCGTGGGTTTTGGCTTCCTTCCGTGGATAAACCATCGGGCGTTTCAAGCGGGAGGCGGCAATCGCGGCGATGGGCAGCGCAGCGTAGGGCACGCCAGCCAGGCAGTCGTACTCAAGGGATATCAGCCGGTCTATGTAGGCTTCCACCGCCATATCCAGCACGTCCGGGAAAGAAACCAGGCGGCGCAAATCCAGGTAGACCGGCGATTGTTTGCCGGATGCCAGGGTGAAACTGCCAAATTTTACGCAGCCGCTGGAAAATAATCCGTTCACGAGCGCGCGGAATGGGTCGAGCGGGGTGGGGGTAATTTCTACGATGGCCGCGTTGATTTGCTCGCGCAGCGCTTCCGCGGCTTTGCGCGGCGCAGCGGCTGCAATTACGGCGCGGGAGACAGGCACGAGAATGCCTTTCTTATCCGCGCGCAGTCCGGCAGTCAGGGCGGTCTTAAGATTCGCGCCTTGTGCCCCAACCCCCGGCGCCAGGAACCACGCCTCCGGGCAAATCGCGCGCACGCGCTGCAGAGCTTCGGGCTGGGTGGCTCCGATGACCAGACCGACCTGCCCGGCCGTGCCCCAGTTCCGGCTGACACGTGCGATGTATTCATACAAAGCGGGCGTGCCGAAGCCTTGAATCTCGTTCGCGGAGGGGTTGGAGGTTTGGCAGAGGATAAAGGCGAACTTTTCGGGGTCCGCAAGGAAGGGCTTGATGCTGTCCTGACCGAGGTAAGGACTGAGCGTGACCGCGTCGGCGTGGAATTGTTCGTAAGCGGCGCGGGCGTAGGCTTGTGCGGTGGAGCCGATATCTCCGCGCTTGGCGTCCAGCACGATTGGAAGGTCGGTCGGTACGGCTTGGATGGTTTCCTGCAGCGCGCGCAGCCCGGCGGGGCCGTATTGTTCGTAGAAGGCCATGTTGGGCTTATATCCGCACACCAGGTCGCTGGTCTGCTCAATTATCCCCTTGCCCCAATCGGTCAGACGGGTACAAACGTCCCCGCTTCCGGGCAGGAATTCCTCCTGCGGGTCCAACCCAACCATGAGCAAGCTGCCGTTCTTTTCGACCGCTGCCTCTAATTTCTCAATAAAGTTCATCGCGTCTCCTGTAGTGCTGTTCACCGACTCTGCGCCGTCTGCGGGGCTTTGCCTGTCTTTTCGGGCTATGCCTGGCCAAGCACGGCAGCCAGCAGCGCCATGCGGATGTAGAGGCCGTTTTGAACCTGGCGGAAGTACGCCGCCCGCGGGTCGCGGTCCACTTTGTAGTGAATCTCGCCGACGCGCGGCAGAGGGTGCATCACGATCATCTTTTGCTTGGCCTGTTCCATCAGCTCGGGTGTAATTTCAAAGTAGTTTTTGACCTCCTCGTACTGCGCCAGGTCGCTGAAGCGTTCCTTCTGGATGCGGGTAACGTACAGTACATCCGCGTTTTCGATGACATCCGCGACTTTGTTGGTCTCGCGAACTTTCACGCCCTTATCAATCAGGTCGTTCATCAATTCCAGAGGCAGGCGCAAGGTGTCGGGGGAAACAAAGCGCAGCGAGACGTCGTATTGGGAAAGCAGGCGCGTCAGGCTGTGGACGGTGCGCCCGTAGCGCAAATCACCAACCATAGCCACTTTCAACCCATCCAAGGTGCCGAGTTCGCTCTTGATAGTGTACAGGTCCAGCAGCGCCTGGGTGGGGTGCTCGCCGGCGCCGTCACCCGCATTGATGATTGGAACCTTCACATACTTCGCCGCGGTGGCGGAAGAGCCGATTTCGGGATGGCGCAGGACGATGAGGTCGCAGTACTGCTCCAGCGTGAGCATGCTGTCGATCAGCGATTCGCCTTTGGAGACGGAGGAGTACTGAATCCCTTCCGTAATCGGGATTACCCGGCCGCCCAACCGCACCATCGCGGAGATGAAGGAGGAACTGGTGCGCGTGCTGGGTTCGTAGAACACACACGCCAGAGTGTAATCCTTGAGCAGGTCGCAGGTGCCCCAGCGGCGGCACATGGCCAGCATTTCGTCCGCCCGCTGGAACAAATAATCCATATCCTCTTTGGTGAATTGATTCACGGAGAGGATGTCTTGCTGGTAAAACACGCTTTTGTGTTTGGCTTCGCGTTGGTATTCATCCAGCTTGAAAAGAGGTTCGAAGTTTTCAGTCATCATGTTGTCAGCTCCAAAAGTGAAAATTAAGGTTTTTGATAATTTAAAACGATGCCATCGCGGACGACTTCCTGTCCGCGCAGTACCACACTCGTAATCCTACCGCGCAGGCGCATGCCGGCAAAAGGGGACCAACCGCATTTGGTGTAAAGCGGGCGCTCCGGGAAAACGCTCTCAATCCCCGGGTCCACCTCCACCCAGGTGTCGGGCTGCGGCGGAAGCTTAAAAATACGGCGCGGGTTGCGCGCCAGCAGCTCTTCCAGGCGGGCGGCGCTCAGGCGGCCTTGCGATACCGCCGTCAGCATCAGGGGCAGCGTGGATTCCAAGCCCGGGACGCCCGGCGGAGCGCCTTCCGGGCGCTCTTTTTCCGCGCGGGTGTGCGGGGCGTGATCGCTGGCGATACAGTCAATCGTGCTGTTAATATGCTCCCAGAGCGCAGCCTGGTCGCTGGGGGCAGCCAGGGTAGGGCGCATATCCCCGTACGGCCCAAGCCGGACGGCGTCTTTCTCGGTCAGGAACAAATGGTGCGGGGTGACCTCGCAAGTGACTGGCAATCCGCGTTCTTTCGCGCGGGCAATCAGTTCAATTTCCGCCTGGCGCGATACGTGACAAAAATGGATGTGTTTCCCATACAGCGCTGCCAGCGCGATGCCGACCGCGACGGATTCTGCTTCTGCGTGCAGACAGATGGGCTTGTCGGCCTGCCAGCCGGCCATCACGCCTGCCAGTGCGTCCAAGCCGCGCACCCGCAGCGGTCCGTAGGTCTGGTCCAGGTAGATTTTTAGAGCTGGAGCATGCCCGGAAAGCAGGGGGAGCTGGTCCAGATGTTCCGCTGAAGCGCCCGCGAATAAAAAAACATCGCACAGACTTTGCGAATTTGCTTGGGTCTGTGCGACGCGCCAAATATCATAGGAGACTAAAGGCGGCTGCGTGTTGGGCATTGCCAACAGGGTGGTGAAACCGCCGGCCAGCGCGGCGGCGCTGCCGGTGCGGAAATCCTCTTTGTGCTCACCGCCCGGACTGCGCAGGTGAACATGCACGTCAACCAAACCCGGTAAGATCATCAGACCACCTGTAAGTAAACTAAACTATTATACGGAAACAGGCGCATTTCCGTCAAGTTTTTTTATGTGTAAGCTCAAAGGAATTGTAAGCGCAACATGATAATGTCCTAAAGTAGCAAAATAGAAATGTCCTCATTAAGATTAAGAGCTATGAAAACCTCATTTGATTCCCCCAGGTTTTTTACAAAGGAATAAACCTACCCTGATACACAAAGGAATTGCAGCCTTTCTACTCTTACTCCCCTCCCAGCGAATGAAAATTAACTGATGATCCTACTGAACGATCGCTGGGACGGTGAGTTGAAACGAATTTCCCTTTCCCAGCGGCTTGACCGAACCAAAATAGATCCGCTCAGGGTTAGGGCAAGCGGGAAAAATGATAGAAAAGAAGAAATACGGGGCTTCGTTTCGAGAAAAAAA
>DAONFX010000055.1:0-13084 GCA_035403825.1 Anaerolineaceae bacterium | reverse complement strand
ACCCGCCGGCCAAAGCATGTCGGGTTGCGCTGCCGCTCCACCCGACCTACAAACCTGATCAATATGGAAGCAGATCGCCACGCTGCGCTCGCGATGACGAATTAACTGATAGATCCTTCGCTGCGCTCAGGATGACAAACAAAACCGCTTACCTTGACGAATGTCAAATCCCTAAAACCACACTACCGATACCAGCCAGAGCGCAATCATCACCAGCACAATCCCAACTCTGATTAGCGTGGACCAACCCCAACCCAACGCCACCGCCTTCGTCGCGGCCCAGGCTTCCTTCTGCTTCTTCCCCAACCGCTGGTATTCCACCAGGAATAACGTCAACAGTGCGGCGGCCAGTCCACCCAGCGGCGTCAGCAGAATTCCCCCCACAATCATCGCGAACCAGCTCAGCCCAATCTCCCACCAGGGCGAACCCTGCTTTCGGGCGCGCCCCGCCATCATCAGGTTGTCCAGGAACGAACCCACGAGCATCAGCAGCGTGCTGATGACGAAAAACACAATGGTCAGCGTGAACTGCCAGGGCTCGTGCCCATAATTGAAGCGCGTGAAGATCGCCCAGATGAGCTGCCCAACCCACGCCACGGTCGGCCCTGGAAAGAATACCAACACCAGCCCGACCAGGCCGATGAGTTGGAACAGTGCGGTAAGGATAAGAATTAGCGTTCCGACCCAGGCGGGGAAAGTGCTCATGCGCGGATGACTTCCATCCCGCCCATAAAGGGCAGCAGCGGTTCCGGCACGCGGATGCTCCCATCCGCCTGCTGATAGGTCTCCATCACGGCAATCAGCGTGCGCGGCAGCCCCAAGCCCGAGCCGTTGAGCGTGTGCAGATACCTGGGCGAGGAGCCGTCTGCCGGGCGATACTTAATGTTCGCTCGGCGCGCCTGGAATTCCCCGATGTTGGAAACGGATGAAACTTCCAGCCACTCCTGGCAGCCCGGCGCCCACACTTCCAGGTCGTAGGTTTTATGCGAGCCAAAGCTCAAATCGCCGGTGGACTGCAGCAGCACGCGGTAGGTGAGGCCCAACTGCCGGCAGGTTTCCTCTGCATCCGCCACCATCTGGTCAAGCTGAGCGGGCGAATCCTTTGGCTGGCAGTACTTGTACATCTCCACCTTATCAAACTGATGCCCGCGCTTGATTCCGCGCACATCCCGCCCGGCGCTCATCTTCTCGCGCCGGAAGCAGGCAGTGTAGGCGGTCAGGTTCAGCGGCAGAGTAGCTTCGTCCAGCACTTCCCCCATCATCATGCCCGTCAGCGGCACTTCCGCGGTCGGGACCATCCAAAAATCTTCCTCCGCGTCGTGGTAGAGGTTATCCGCGAATTTGGGGAGCTGACCCGAGGCAAACATCACCTCCTGGCGCACCATCCAGGGCGGGTAAATCTCGCGGTAGCCCTGACGGATGTGCAAATCCAGCATCCAGAAAATCAGCGCTCGTTCCAGCCTCGCCCCCGCGCCTTCCAACACGTAAAAGCGCGTTCCCGCCAGCCTGACGCCGGCTTCGAAATTAATCATCCCAAGGCGCGGACCCAGGTCCCAGTGTGCCAACGGTTCAAAATCATAGACGGGTTTTTCGCCGATGGTGCGTACGACGATATTATCTTTGTCGTCCATCCCGACAGGCACATCCGGGTCGGGGATATTCGGCAGGCCGGCCACGCTCAGATGCAATTCGGCTTCGACCGATTTCAGTTTCTCGTCCAGGGCAGAAATCCTATCGCCCAGCTCGCGCATGGCGTCAATTTTCGCCTGGCGCGCGGCAGCGTCTTTCATCCGACCGATTTCCTTGCTGGCCGCGTTGCGTTCGGCTTTTTTGGCTTCCACTTCCAGAATGAGCGCGCGGCGCAGTTCGTCCTGCCCTATGATTTGGTCCACAATACCGGAGTCCATATGGCGTTTGCGCAGGGATTCACGAATAAGCTCAGGTTGCTCGCGTATTAATTTCAAATCCAGCATAATTTTCTCCTCAAACGCCGGGAAACTGCACCAGCGTGATGCCTATTATTCTACCAATGGAATGGGCTGGAGACCAGAGAGCGGCATAGTGGAGGGTGGATTTGGCACAGCCTTTCAGGCAGGACTTCGGTAAAACAGCTATAATATGCCATCATGAAAAAAATAATTGTCCTTTGCCTCTGCCTTCTCCTGGCGCTCGCGGTCGTTCCTCCCATGGCAGCGAAAGCGCTCTCGCCCGGACGCGGCTCGCAAGCCCCGGCAGCGCTCAACCCCCAACAGGAAGCCACCAGCTCCTATGTCAACACCATCATCACCTCCACCCCCAACGCGGACGGCTCCATTATCCACATTGTCCGCGAAGGGGAAACGCTGTGGGCGATTGCCATGGCATACGGGCTGACCGGAGCGGAAATCATGACCAACAGCGGCAACAGCCCGCTGGCCACCGACGTCTATGCTGGTCAAATCCTGATTATTCGCCTGCCGAACCCGGCCACTGCCACGCTGACCCTGACCCCTACACCTACGCGCATTACTCCGCAGCCCACTCAGCCGCGCCCATCCCTCACTCCCGTGCCGTCGCACACACCCCAACCCATCCCGACCGAAACGCCGGTACCGCCTGTTTTTCAGCGCGCCTTCGCAGATGGAAAGACTGTCGGGTTGGTTTTGGCCGGCCTGAGCGCCGTTGGGGTGCTGGTTGTGCTGGTGTTCGGTTTCCTGAAAAAAGCCAAATAAACGCCAATTTTTCCCTGAGGGCAGGCTTCCCGTTGCCGTCGGGCTTTTTAACATGCTTTTCGATGCGAACTCGCGGTATGGGGATTCATCAGGCAGCCGCCGCGCGTGAAATTCCTCCATACTTCTTTGTCAAGCCTAAATCGAAATGTCCTGATTCGTGGAGAAAGTCGTCAGGACGGATTTTTCCCCGAAACTAAGCCCCTTATTTGTTGTTTTCGATAATGTTACCCCTTTACCCTCACCCCAGCGGCAAGCGGCTCTTTTTTTCCCCGGTCAAGCCGCTGGGGAAGGGAAAAACGGGGAAAGGCTGTTATTCCCTTGTATGTCAGAGTATTCTCATCGCTTTGTAAAAAAACCTGGAGGAATCGATTGCTGCTTTCATAGCGCCAAAGCTTAATGAGGACATTTCTTTTTTGCGATTTCATCTACTTTTTTCATCTACTTTTTTCTTGACGTTCCAGAAATGCCTGTGCTAAAATATGCAGGGAGAGGTTTTTTTATGGTCGCAGTCAGCCCGAATAAAGCTCAAGAAGAAACCCGGCTTCGTGCCGGCGTTCCTGTTCAAGGCCGTACTGCGCCTGTAAGTCGTTAAGCCTCTGCACTTCGCGAAGACAACCACGGGCGTCCACCGACCCCGTGGTTTTTTGTTATCAAAAAGCCTGGGAAACCGGTCCCGCTGTCACTGTTTGAGAACGACGTTTGGTGTGAATAAGGAAAAGAAGGAACTGAAGAATGAACGCAAATTTCAACCCGATGATTAAACCCGACTTACCGGGAGTAGTCTACCGCGGCTACCGCGGAGAAGAGGATTTTCCTGTCATGGTGCAAATCTGGAATCAGATGCGCGCGGCAGACCTCACGGAAGGCTCATTCACCCTTGAGGACGCCGAGATTAACTTCCGCCATCTCTACAACTGCGACCCTTTCAGGGATATGATTTTTGCTGAGATGGACGGCGTCCCAGCTGCTTACGGGCGCGTTATGTGGCTGCAGGAAGGCCCTCGCAAAGCCTTTTACCAGATTTTCAACATGAATCCAGCGCTGCAAGGGTCTGGAATTGACATCCCGATGCAAACTTGGATGGAACAACGCCAGCTCGAAATCGCGGCTGACCTTGCGGATGAGGGCGAGAAAGTATTCATACAGTGCTCCGCCAGCGAAGATACACACCGTATGGGCTTGCTGGAGAGCTTTGGTTACAAAGCTGTACGCTGGTATTTCAGCATGTCCCGCGACCTCAACGAGCTTCCGGATGTTGATCTGCCGGAGGGGATAGAGGTGCGGCCAGCCTTTCCGAGCGAATACCGCAAGGTCTACGACCGCTCCAACGAGGCATTCAGCGAGCATTGGGGCTTTGTCGAGCCGCGCGAGGAAGACTATCAGACCTGGAAAGATGGGCGCTGGTTCCAACCAATGCTTTGGCAGGTCGCCTGGGATGGTGATGAACCCGTAGGGCAGGTGGAAAACTATATCGACGCGTTGGAGAATGAAAAGCTGGGCAGGCTGCGCGGCTACACGGAAGGTATCAGCGTGCTGAAAGCCTACCGCGGGAAAGGTATCGCCCGCGCGTTAATAGCGCGCTCGCTGCGCATGCTCAAGGCGATGAACCTGGAGGAAGCCGCCCTTTCCGTGGATTCCGACAACGCCTGCGGAGCTTTACGCTTGTATGAAAACATGGGTTACCGCACCTACCAAACGATGGTGGAATGGCGTAAGCCCATGCCGGAGCTGCAGCTGGAAAGCAGATAAGCTTCCGCGGGCGGGAACACAGTTCTTGCAGCGCCTGCGGAACACATGAAAGAATTGGCCGTCAGGTTTCTCTATTATTCGTTTGCGCAAAGCCTCTTCAAAGGCCGCCTGCACGCTGAAGGCGATGCTGGCAAGCGCTGCCGCAGATTAAGCTTCTCCGGGAAGCAGCTGGCAAGCGCAGCGAGACGGATGTGGGTTTTCTGGTCGCGGCTCGGTTTACTGCAAGCAGAATTACCCGATTTTTATGCGCTGTATGCACATCAATAAGCAATGGCAGCGGCGAAGCATCCTTTAGCGACAAACCAGGCAGGTCAGTTCCTTTCCTGGGGATGCTTCGCCGCTGCGCCTGAAATTATCGCTTCGGATGCGTCCTTACTGCGCTGAATAACCCTTAAACCTGACAGCATTGGTGGATTGAAGAGCGCAAACCGCCCTACGACTGTACCAAACTTACACCCGAAAACACCCTCAGCCACCCTACGGGCACCTTCTCCCAGGAGAAGTTTAGGGGACTAACGTCTGTTCTGCCAGCATAACGACCGCCAGTCTGAAAGCCACAAATCTGCCCGCATATGCGCATCCCCCAGCGCCTCTCTGATATAATTCCGCGCATGCCCGCTTTTCACGCCCCCGACCCCAACGCCGCCCCCACAGATCACCGCTACATCGTCCTCTCCGATACACACGTTGGCGACCGGGTCAATCACCTGGACCCGCGCCTGCTGGAAAATATCCGCGCCTTTCAACCGGAAGGGATCCTGCACGCCGGGGATCTCAGCTCTCCGGAAGTCCTGGAAGAGCTGCAGGCAATTGCGCCTGTTCTGGCGGTGCAGGGCAACCGCGACTGGATGCGCCGCATCAAGCTCCCCAGGGAACAGCGCTTTGAGGTCAACGGAGTCAAAGTCGTACTCACGCATGGGCATGTCAGCATGTGGCACTACGTGTTGAACTACCTGCGCCTGCTCATCACCGGGCGCAAAGCGGACGTGCGCACTTTCCGCGAGCGCCTGGAAAAGCTCTACCCGGAAGCAGATTTAATCCTTTTCGGGCATACCCATTATCAGCTGCACGAAGTCGTCGGGGGCAAGCACTTTGTCAATCCGGGCGCGGCCTATCCCCACCTGCTGAACCAGCGGAATATCCAGTACTGCGAGTTGACGATTAGCGCCGCCGGGCAGATCCAGGTGCGCAAGCTTAGCCTGCCCGATTGGTAGCATGTATAATCATTTCAGCCGCCATGACACAGGATATCATCAGCTCCCCCCAGAACCACTACGCGCAAGAAGCCCGCGCGCTGCTTAACCAGCCCAAAGCCCGCCGCAAACTGCAGGCCTTCGCCGCGGAAGGCGCGCGCCTGGTGGAGGACGGGCTGCGCTCAGGCGCCCGCGCGCGCTATCTGCTGGTTCGCGCCGCGCACTCCGCGCGCGTGGATGCAGTGCTGGGTGTATCCTCCGCGGCGATTCCCACTGTCCTTGTCGAAGACAAGCTCTTCGATTCCCTCGCCGGTACCATCACCAGCCAGGGCATCATCGGCGTGTTTGACCTGCCAGCCTGGCAGCTGCCGGACGCGCTGGACTTCGTTCTCATCCTCGACCAGATGCGCGACCCCGGCAACCTGGGTACGATCC
Source organism: Anaerolineaceae bacterium (assembly GCA_035403825.1). Lineage (GTDB taxonomy): Bacteria > Chloroflexota > Anaerolineae > Anaerolineales > Anaerolineaceae > Mesolinea. The sequence continues at coordinate 6,996 of DAONFX010000055.1, read as the reverse complement.
TGCGTTCAGCGGAAGCCGCCGGCGCGCAAGCCGTGTTCCTCAGCCCCGGCACCGCAGACGCTTTCGCCCCCAAGGTCCTGCGCGCTGGGATGGGCGCGCATTTCCGCCTGCCAATTCTCACGCTGGAGTGGGAAACACTCGCCGTAGTCCTTGCCGGGTTGAACGTTTTTCAGGCTGATATGGACGGTGAAATCAGCTGCTGGCAGGCTGATTTTCGCAGTCCTTGCGCCCTGCTGATTGGCGGCGAGGCGGAAGGCATCAGCCCGGAGGCGGCTGAATTGGTCACCCGGAGCGTGCGCATCCCGATGGCGGGCCGCAGCGAGAGCCTGAACGCTGCCGTCTCAGCCGGCATTTTGCTCTTTGAAGTGCTCCGTCAGCGCAGCATAGGAGAAACAAATTGAAAATTCGTTCCATCACCGTATTTTGCGCGCCTGGATACCCGGCTAACCGCCTGCTCCTGCAGCATCTGGGCATCTTCGCGAATCACGCCCGCGCCCTTTTCACTCAGGCAGGCTTTGAGGTCGAGAGCCTGCGCCTGGCGCTGCCGCCTTTTTCCAGTTTCGTTGAACCCCGGCGCCTCGCCGAGGCCGCCCCGGAGCTCTCCATCGAAGCGCACGCGGAAGGCTTTGAATACCTCTCGCTTGGTCCCGCCCAAACTGGTGATTTGGAAGCTTACCCGCGCATTCCGGAGGCATTGGCAGGCACGCACGGAGTATTCTTCTCAGGCCTCCTCACCACGCCGCAAGGCGCAGTGTCACTTCCGGCAGCCAAAGCCTGCGCGCAGATCATCACACAGCTTGCCGCGCTCAGCCCGGACGGCTTTAGCAATCTGAACTTCTGCGCGTCTGCGAACGTGCCCCCCTACGCGCCCTTCTTTCCGGCAGCCTACGCAGAGAACGCTGCGCCCGCCTTCGCGCTGGCCATGGAAGCGGCCGACCTGGCTTTGAACGTGTTTTCAGCAGCCAGGAGCCTGGAAGAAGCCCGCCAGACGTTGATCTCGGAAGTGGAAAGCGCCGCCAACAAGCTGGAAAGCGCCGCGCAAAAGCTCAGCCAGATATACCACTACGTGTTCAAGGGGCTGGATTTTACGCTCGCCCCCTTCCCGCAAGAAAATATTTCCATCGCCCGCGCCTTGGAAAGCCTGGGGCTGCCAGCCTTCGGGCTCTCCGGCTCGGTGTTCGCGTCAGCCTTCCTGACGGATACGCTGGACCGCGCGCGCTGCACCCGCACGGGCTTCAACGGCCTGATGCTGCCCGTCCTGGAGGATTCCGGCCTGGCGCAGCGGGCGGCTGAAGGCAGACTGAGCGCGGAGGAGCTGCTGCTTTGCTCGGCAGTATGCGGCACCGGTCTGGACGTGATCCCGCTGCCAGGGGACACCAACGCCGAACAGCTCTACCCCCTGCTGCTGGACCTGGCTGCCCTGGCGCTGCGCCTGAACAAGCCCCTTACTGCCCGCCTGATGCCCATCCCCGGTAAAAAAGCCGGCGACCCGACCGAATTCGACTTCACTTACTTCGCCAACAGCCGCGTGATGCCGCTGCGCTCGGAAAAGAGCGTTGGTCTGCTCTCGGGTTCGGAAAGCGTCCCGATTGCCCGGCGGGAACCGCGATAGTTCCCAGGGCTGGTGTTTTCTTCGTGGGGGATTAACGAACCTGTTTAAAGTTGACGATAATCAGGTTAGCCTGGCATGAGCCGGTGATATTGAGAATAGTTCGCGCTGATAGCAGCTCACCGCTCGCGTCTTCCAGTTGGATATAGAGTTTGCTCTCGGCGATTTGCTTGTTCGCGATGGCGAATTCGTAACCGGAGCGGCCGTAAACCGCGGAGGAACCGCTTTCCACCGTCATATCCACAATGTCCCCGCCGTAGGTGCCGCCCAGGCGCACCACCAAACCCATCAGCGGCGAATCCTGCAAATCCCAGACCTGCCCGCCAATAAACAAATATTCCTCGCAGGCGTATTCCGGGTGGAAGAGCGTATGCGAAAGGCCTTCCGGCGTGCCGCGCACTACAAAAGGCATGCTCTTTTCGGTAGCAGTCGGCGTGGGGCTGGGGGTACGGCTCGGCGTCGGGGTGCCCGTGGTGGTAGGGGTGAGCGAGGGCTGCGCGGTCACAGTGGGGGTGCTCGTGAGCGTCTGAGCCGGCGTAACGCTGGCCTGCCCTGCCGGCAGTGCGGAACTGGTGGAGGGTTGGCTGGGCACAGGGGTGGTTTTGTGCACGACCGGCGCGGAAATGATGCCGGAAGCCGCCAGCAAAACAATCAGGATAATAATCATCAGCACAATGCCGATGGTAATACTGGAGCAGGAACCCCGCTTTCTGCGGGCCATGCTGGGCAATCCGCTCTGGGATTCCGCGGACACGCGCCGCTTAACCATCGGCACCGGCCCCGACTTTCTCACGGCAGTACCTGGACAATCTGCGCTCCGGCTCGCTGCGCTTCCAACCACTGCGCCAGCGCTTGCGTCTGCAGGCTTAGGCGGGCGTCGGTGCTGAGCGGGTGCGCGTCAGACCGCTCCATCACCTGAATGATGTGGTAGCCAATTTCGGTCTGAATGATATCGGAATGTTCCCCCGGAGCGAGCAAAAACGCCGCAGTTTCAATATCAGGGAAAAGCAGATATCCGCGCGGAAACCATCCAAGTTCGCCGCCGGTTTCAGGGCTGTACTCCCACGCCAACTCGTCAAAACTCACACCGGAGTTGAGGCTGGCGAGCGCACGCTCCGCCCCCGACGCGGTCTGGGCAAAAATCTGGCGGGCGCGCACCTGTTCCACTGCGGTCGGCACCGCGGCAATAATCTGGTCGCGCTGCCAGGCGGCTTCCGTGCTGATTTTTAGGGCGTAACGAAACTCCGGGTCGTCATAGAAATTACTCTGCATCCAGTCCGTCAGCGCGCTGCCTGAGCCAAGCTGTGCGAGCAAGGCGTCAATGCGCCCCTGCACGTCCGCGTCTGTGAACGTGAAGCCGCCCTGGCGCGCCTGCTGGGCAAGCAAAAGCTGGTCAATCAATGAATTGAGGACGGTCGCCTGAATTTCCGCGTCCGCGGGCAGCGTTTCGCCTTCCGTGAAGGAGGCGCGGTAGCGCAGTACCTCGTTTTGGTAGTAGCTCAGCGGGATGACTTCGCCGTTCACCAGCGCCGCCGCCGGTAAGCTGGTGGGGGTGGGCGTTGGGGCAGGTGTGTCCGAAGCGGTAATCAGCGCAGGTTGGTTAAACCCGGCCGTTGGGGTGGGTTCCATGGGGGCGGTCGGCTGGCAGGCAGTCAGCGCGAGCCCCAGCAGAACCAGGCACCCTAATGTTTTCGCTTTTAACATAGCTCAATTATACTCACGAATGCCAGTAAGGTCTCAAGGTCGCCCGGAAAACGGTTTACACCGAAATGCCGAACACACTGCGAACCAAAAAACCTATCCCAAAGCTGAGGGCGGCAACCCCCAGGCTGATGGCAGCCATCCTGCCAAAATTCCTGAGGAAAGGCTCTTCGCGCACTACGGAACTGTAAAAGTTGAACAGAGCGATAATCAGCACGCCCACAATCAACATCACTGCCAGGGCAGCGTAGTAATTACTGAAGAGTAAGTACGGCAGAATCAGTAATGTCACCGTGACGATATAAGTCAGGCCGGTGTAAATTGAGGCTTTCAGCGGGTCCTTACTGGTTTCTTCAGAGCTGGTGGAGAGGAATTCCGAAGCCGCCATGGATAACGCGGCTGCAATGCCTGTAATCAAACCGCTCAGCGCGATCAGGCGCGTATTCTGGAAGGCCAGCGTGAGACCCGCCAGGGTGCCAGTCAGTTCCACCAATGCGTCGTTCAGCCCAAGCACAACCGACCCCGAGTACTTGAGGCTTTCTTCGTCAATCATGGCGATTAACTGCTCTTCATGCTCATCTTCATCTTGGATGATCGCTTCCAGCTCCGGAAAGCGCGCTTTGTAGGGTTCGTATCCTTCGGAAGCCTTGTCTTCATCCTTCTCGAGCATCTTGATGACAAAGGTGTAGCCAAACAGTCGCCCAAGCAGCTTGTACGCGAAAACTTTGAGCTTGTTCGCCTTTACTTCCTGGCCGCTGTAGCGCCGCCAGGTCCGGTAATGCCCCAGCTCGTCCCCCGAGAGAGCCGCGATGATTTTGCTGTTGGCAGGGTCGCGGACGAGCCCGGCCAGCTCCTTATAAATCTCATGTCCATCGATTTCGTCCTGCTGGAATCTTAAGATATGTTTGATTGGCAATTCTTCTGTTTCCATAGTTTCCTGTTCCTTCCTTCCGCCTCATTGTATCAAATCCGCAACCTGATTCTGTGCAGTGTAGCAGTCTACGGACCGCGCGCGTCCAGGCAGCGGCTGAACGCCAGTCAAAATCATCGCCCCCATTTTCTCACCCCTCGCCTGTGCGTACCGCTGAGCCGCGCTTGCCCCCGCGTTCCACAGGAATTTCCTTTAATATACAAAGAAACCGCCCTCGCGGACGGTTTCTTCTCAATCCTAAAGCGGTTTTTAGTAATCCATGCCGCCCTGGGGCATTGCGGGCGCCGGTTTCTCTTCGGGGATATCGGTGACCAGGGCTTCGGTAGTCAGGATCATCGCCGCGATGGAAGCAGCGTTTTCCAGAGCGCCGCGGGTAACCTTGGCGGGATCAATCACGCCGCTGGTGACCAGGTCACTGTATTCCTCACTGAGGACGTTGTAGCCGAAGTGCTTGTTGCCGGTAGCAGCCTGCTTCTGGCGCACATTCTCGACAACCACGGAACCGTCTTTGCCGGCGTTTTCAGCGATGCGGCGCATCGGGATTTCGAGCGCGTTGCGTACAATATTCACGCCAATCTGGGCATCGGTGCTGTCCATCTTGAGTTCGGACAAAGCCGCGACGGCATTCACGAGGGCAACGCCGCCGCCAGCCACAATGCCTTCTTCCACTGCGGCACGTGTCGCGGAGAGAGCGTCTTCCACGCGGTGTTTCTTTTCCTTCAGCTCGGTCTCGGTCGCTGCGCCAACACGGATGATGGCAACGCCGCCGGAAAGCTTGGCCAGGCGTTCCTGCAGCTTTTCGCGGTCGTAATCGCTGGTGGTGTTTTCAATTTCCACACGGATTTGCTCGATGCGGCCTTTGATCGCGGACAAATTGCCTTTGCCGCCCACGATGGTGGTGTTGTCTTTGTCAGTCGTAACCTTCTCGGCACGGCCGAGGTCCTCGATGGTCGCGCTTTCCAGCTTGCGGCCGGTTTCCTCGGAGATTACGGTGGCGCCGGTCAGGATCGCGATATCCTGCAGCATCGCCTTGCGGCGGTCGCCAAATCCGGGGGCTTTCACGGCGATGACATTAATCATCCCGCGGATTTTGTTCACAACCAGGGTTGCCAACGCTTCGCCGTCCACATCTTCAGCGATAATCACGATTTCGCGCTTGCCGACCTGGATCATTTTCTCCAGCAGGGGCACCATGTCCGCCGCGGCGGAAATCTTCTTGTCGTAAATCAGAATGTACGGGTCGTCCAGGCTGGCTTCCATGTGTTCGTTGTCGGTTACGAAGTAGGGGGAGATGTAACCGCGGTCGAACTGCATCCCTTCCACGTACTCGGTTTCGAATTCCAAACCCTTGGATTCTTCCACGGTGATGACGCCGTCTTTACCAACTTTGTCCATTACATCCGCGATGAGCTTGCCGATTTCGGCATCCTGGGCGGAAATAGTGGCAACGGAACCGATTTCTTCCTTGGTGGTGATGTTAATCGCCTGCTCGTGAATGGCTTCGGCAACCGCTTTGGCGGCGGTCTCGATACCGCGCTTCAGCAGCATCGGGTTGGCGCCGGCAGCCAGGTTCTTCAGGCCTTCGCTGACCATCGCGTGCGCGAGGACCGTGGAGGTGGTGGTGCCGTCGCCGGCGATATCGTTGGTCTTGGTCGCGGCTTCTTTAAGCAGCTGCGCGCCCATATTCTCAAAGGGGTCTTTCAGTTCGATTTCCTTGGCAACCGTCACGCCGTCGTGGGTGATGGTGGGGGAACCGTACTTGCGGTCCAAAGCGACGTTGCGTCCTTTGGGGCCGAGGGTGGTGGCAACAGCGTTCGCCACAATATCCACGCCGTTTTTCAGGGCGCGGCGTGCTTCATCCGAAAAAACAAGTTGTTTAGCCATAGATTTTCTCCTTCAATCGCAAAAATTAACCAAGGATAGCGAGAACGTCGCTCTCGCGCAGAATTAACAGTTTCTTGCCTTCATACTTGATTTCAGTGCCGGAGTACTTGGCGAAAAGCACCAAATCGCCAACCTTCACGTCCAGCGCAATCCGTTCGCCTTTTTCGTTCCGGTCGCCAGGACCAACCGCGATAACGGTGCCCTTCTGGGGTTTTTCTTTTGCGGTATCGGGCAGAACAATACCACCGGGGGTGACTTCATCCTGCTCTTTTGGTTCAATCACCAGACGGCTTCCCAAAGGTTTCATTGCTATTGTCATATATTCCTCCAAGTTATGGTTTGATTTCAATATTTTAGCACTCCTATTAATTGAGTGCTAACATGCCTAATCATACAACCCCCAAAACGAGAAGTCAAGAGCGGATATAGATTTCTTACGAACTTTTAATATTGGGGTTTACCGGGTTCTGTTCGCTATCGGGAGCGTTAATTCCCGCCATCCTGAACGTTTATTCCTGTCATCCTGAGCGTTTTTCTGTCATCCTGAGCGTTTATCCCTGTCATCCTGAGCGTTTTTCTGTCATCCTGAGCGTCTATCCCTGTCGTTCCGAGCGTTTTTCTGTCATCCTGAGCGTCTATCCCTGTCGTTCCGAGCGTTTTTCTGTCTTCCTGAATGCTGTGACTTTGTCAAAAGCGCAGGATGCATCGAATGATAATCGGAGATGTAAGGTTTGCTGGATTTAACCAATGAAACCAAGACGCTGACCAGGTCGTAGGTCGGGTGGAGCGGCAGCGCAACCCGACAAACTTTGGCCACCGGGTTTGTGGAGCCGCAATTGAGTTCCGCTCCCGCGCCCCTGCATCCAGCTTA